>JAUPLM010000037.1 GCA_030836965.1 Thermodesulfobacteriota bacterium
AATTTTGTTTTTCACGAACTTCTGATGCGGCAGGACAGGATCAGGACCGGTGAAATACTGGTCAATGCCAAACCCCCGGTGAAAGAGGATGTAGTATATATTCATGTTTCGGTTGAAGGATGGAAAAGAGGAGCCCTCTCCCGCGATGAATTCGTCAAAGCTTATTACCCTATGGAAATAGCCGGGCGTACCTGGAGGGCGATTTCATGGACTACCGCCGCCGCCGTCTGCGCGGTTGTTGAAATGGTCCACAGCGGTGATTTGCCGGACAGGGGCTTTTTGAAACAGGAGTCGATCCCCCTTGATAAATTCATGAAAACCACGAACGGCCGGCTTTTCGACGGACAACCTCACGGTGGAAAATGCCAGCAGAAGATCCTCTGGCTTTAAGATGATATTTACGGCTTCCCGGTTTTTCCGGTCCAGATCCTGCCTAAATCGGGATGGGGCGTGCGAAAGTGTTCCTTGGCGCATTGCTCGCAGATGCTGTTCTTTATCTCCGCGTCCGAATGCTCCAGGATATAAGACTCGATCTGGTTCCAGTAGCCTTCATCATCCCTGATTTTCTTGCAATGTATGCAGACAGGGAGCAAACCGCTCAAAGTCTTTACATGGGCCAGGGCCCTTTTTAATTCACTGATAAGGCCTTCGCATTTCTCTTCGGATTCCATCTCCCTGGAAACGACCGTAAGACATCCGATGGAAAGACAGATATTATCTTCAGCGTAAGTTTCAACTTTCGCGATGTCTTTCAGCCAGCAGTACATGTTTTTCCCAAGAGAAATTTTATAAACGGCTTCAACATTGCCATGCTCCCTGCTGCTGTCACGAAGCTCTTTTCTGACTTCTTCCAGCCCTTCCCGGCTCAAAACCTCTTTCAGGATATCCTGTTCGGCTTCCGAATATTTGTAAATACGCCGGTCAAGGATGCTTTCCCGGAATACCCCGGCAAGGCGGGATATGTCGCATCCCATCAAACCGGTGAAACTTCCGGCGGCAAATTCGTACCAGATGACATTTTCATCCTCATGCCAGGCCGATATATAGGGTATCGACAGATTTCCGATCTTTTCGAAAGCCCGGAAAGCCGCTATGCATTCCGACAGGCGTTTCTTCAACGCTTTACTGTAATTCCCGTTGAGTATCCGCCCGCAATACTCCGGTTTTTCAGAGCCGGATGAATTATGCTTCATGTTCAAAGCCTCCACAACCGGAAGGAATTTAAGTGTGATAAAGGTATTCTTCAATTTCAGGAGTGTCTTAAAAAAGCCGCCTTTATTCCATTATACATAATTTTTCTGAAATTCAAACATATATAAAATATCGGACACGGCATTGATATTATTTCCGGAATATGTAATAGAAAGATAATGTTCCATCAACTCTTTCACCGAATAAAAAGGAGCCTGCCATGAGGGATGTAGACTACACTGAAGTTGCCGGAGACAGCATCAACAAGATAAAAGCGGGAGTTTTTTTAACCGTAAAATCCGGAAAAGGGCTTAACACGATGACTATCGGTTGGGCCACATTCGGATTTATCTGGAGAAAACCTGTAATGATGATAGCGGTGCGGACAAGCCGGCATACCTTTGGCATCATAGAAGCGGCCAAAGACTTTACCGTTACGGTACCGTCAGGAGACATGCGTAAAGAAATCGCCTTTTGCGGCTCGAAATCCGGTCTGGACGTGGACAAGTTCAAGATTTGCAACCTGGAAACAGCCGAGGCCTGCAAAGTCGGTTCACCAATTATTAAAATCCCGGGACGCCATTATGAGTGTAAAATCATATATAAATCCGCAATGGACCCGGCCTTTCTTGACAAGGATTATGATATATCCATTTATCCCCTGAAGGATTATCATACCCTTTATTTCGGTGAAATACTGGCCTGCTACGAAACCGACTGATATCCGGGATTTCATTCCTGCAACCGGACTTTCCGGACCGGCCGGCATTCCTTAAAGCGCCATACCTCAGAAATTAAGAACGGCATGTGTCCGGAAAGAGCTTTCTGCTGGAGTTATAAACTATTTCTATAAACAGCCGCCTTCCACGTAACCCCGCGGCCCTCTATGCGCGCTTTACATCAACACCCCCGATTCACCGCTGATCTTAAAGTCAAACTTAATCAATACTTATTATATTAGTATTAATAATTAATTCAATATATTAACTTGATTATGCGTAAACTTTGCAGTAATGGTTGTCGGCACCCGGTCATACGGGCTTTTCCATTCAACAGAAAAATATACCGTTCTTATATAAGAGCTCATTAATTTACAATTTGAGATCAAACCATGGAGGCATTCAGTGAAGAAGATAACTGCAACAGCTTGTTGGGGGCCGATTTTATGTATCTTATCATCCGGAACACTCTTTGCGGCGGATAATACAGGCACCGATACCGGAACAACAGCGTGGATGCTGACATCTACCGCCCTGGTATTGCTCATGGTGCCGGGTCTCGCCATGTTTTACGGCGGCCTGGTGAGAACTAAAAATGTTCTGGGAACCATGATGCACAGTTATGTAGCCATGGCGCTTATAGGTGTTTTGTGGGCGGTCTGCGGGTATGCCCTGACTTTCGGAAAAAATGTGCTGGGGGGATTTGTCGGTTGGAACAATGATTATTTTTTTCTTAAAGGGATCGATGATGCCATGGTCAACGGCGTGCCTGAGTATGTGCTTGCCATGTTCCAGGGAAAATTCGCCATCATCACGCCTGCGCTGATCAGCGGCGCGCTGGCGGAGCGGGTCTATTTCAGGAGCTACTGTATTTTTATCGCGCTCTGGTTTCTCCTGATTTACTGCCCTCTCTGCCACTGGGTCTGGGCGCCGGACGGATGGCTCTTTAACGCCGGCGCAGCCGGTGTGATCGATCTTGCGGGCGGTCTCGTGATTCATGTTTCGGCAGGCGTCAGCGCCCTTGTGGTGGCATTATATTTAGGAAAACGGGAAGGTTTCCCGAAGACGACCATGCAGCCGAATAATCTGGTCATGACAATGATGGGCGCCGGGCTTCTCTGGGTAGGCTGGTTCGGTTTCAATGCGGGTTCAACCGTTCAAAGCGGGCTGGCTACGGCCCGGGCCCTTACCATGACCCAGTTGTCGGCCGCAAGCGGAGCATTGACCTGGATAATAATCGAAGCGGTCATCTACCGTAAAGCTACCTCTCTTGGATTCGCGTCGGGTATTCTTGCCGGGCTTGTGGCCATCACTCCGGCGGCCGGCGTGGTAAAGCCTTTCGGAGCCCTTATACTCGGCGCCTGCTCTTCAATGGCCTGTTACTATGCTTTAAGCGCTAAGCTGAAATTCGGATATGATGATTCTCTTGATTGTTTCGGAATTCATGGAGTGGGCAGCGGCCTCGGGGTATTGCTCCTGAGCTTTTTCATCAGGGAGAGCTGGCTGAGAGACGCATCGGCCGCCGCCGGGTCCGACTGGACAATGCTCAACCAGTTTTTTATCCAGGCCAAAGGGCTCGGTGCAACAATTGTCTTCGCGGCGCTGGGAACTCTTTGCATCTGCTTTATCGTTGAAAAACTGTTCCGGTTCAGGCTCGACAGGGAAAAAGAATTCACCGGCCTTGATCAGTCCCTTCACGGGGAGCACGGGTACGGGATGCTCCAGCCCTGACGGCTTCGTAAAAAGGCTCTTCTTGAATATATCCGGTTAATAGGATAATTAATTTTGGATCATCTCCAGATTAGTTGGTAATCTGGAGGGGGTTCAAGGAGTCTGGGGTTCAAGGGTTCGAGTGAAAAATTGAAAAACTTTAAAGAGTTAAAAGTTTGGCAGAAAGCAACTCCGGAGTATTTATGTTTATTATATATTGCCTATGGTTCAACATGCGAACTTGAAACTTAAGCTTTTATTATCCAGAGACCTGGGTTGTCTCGATAAGGGAAGCTTTTCAGAGCTTCAGAGGGATATAGGGGAGATTGAGAGGATTTGGGAGAAGAACCTTAAATTATAATATTTTCTGATCGAAAGGAAGAACGCTGCGAACAGGCCGGATCACGACCAGATGAAGCGGAGAGTAAATAATATCCCCATGCGAGAATAAAGAAACCTGATATGAAACCGCTTATAGGCATTACCACATATTTTGTTACAGACGAAGAATTGAACGGCCGCAGGGTTCGCGGGACCAAAGGCCAGGATATGCTTATGTCGAACATGGATTATTCCCGCAGTGTGAATGAAGCTGGCGGAATTCCTGTGGCGCTTCCTGTGATGAATGATCCTGAAGCGGCTTATGAGACGGTACGGCGGCTGGACG
>JAUPLM010000038.1 GCA_030836965.1 Thermodesulfobacteriota bacterium
GTCTTTGTAGTGGGTAGCCAGGATAATTTTGCTGGCGCTGTATATTTTCAACCAATCAGAGGGCGTCGTATGAGCGCCTCTGACACATCGGCATAGAGGCGAGTTACTATCAAGGGCGTCCCATCCCGGCCCCCAGACGGCAATATTTAAATCTACTAGTTTTTCAAAAAGCGCCGCCCTGTCAGGATAATAGGATCCGACAAAAACAATATCGCTGCCGTATTTTTTCCTCTCCGCCGAAGTGCATTCAACCGGATGATGATAATAAGGATCACAGGCCATCGGAAGCCACCGGGCGCCTCTGATTCCGGCACGGGCAAACATTTCAACCGCTTCGGTGCCCTGGCAGAAGATGTAATCGTAAAACGCGGCCCCTGTACCCAGCGGTTCAAAATATGGAGCGGGATCGGTGGTCCATAACACAGTGACGATGCCCGATTCTTTGAGGCGGTGAACGGTTTCAGATTCTATTCTGTTACCGCCTGTGATGATGGCGATCTCCGGCTTCGAGGAGTCGGCCAGCGCCAGCAGTTTCCGGTTGATGATTTTAAGATCCAGCCTGTGCAGTAATGCAGACCGGGCACGGATTCTGCCCGGAATAAGATGCTGCCGGTCTTCAAATACGGATACATCATGACCCAGATTTCTGATTGCCGATTCAATATATTCGGTAATTGTGAAAAAATGGGGATTATGATGACCGCTTGAGAGGATCTTCATGGGGTCCCTTTGAAACCGGTATTTTCATCCAGTATATTCTTTATATCCTCGATTCTGTTTTTCCATTGATGTCTTTCTTCGGTAATCTTATAATTTTTTTCAATCATCGGAACAAAATCGATATAATGATCAAGCAGATATTTCAATTGGCCCGCCGGATCTGAATAATCTGCTTCCACCACCGGATTATATCCAAAAAGGTCGATAAGATCCTGCGGCGCATGCCCAAAGATAAGACATTTTGAAGCCATGCACTCAAAATATCTCGATGTCACCGTGGAGAGATCATATAGTTCAGGATGCGTGATTTTCCTGGGAACACATATGGCGATCCTGGTTTTTGACAATCCCACCAGAAGTGCTTCCCGGTCTTTAAATTGAATTTTAGCATTTCCGTTCTCTATAGGGAATTGATAATTGATTGCATTGGTTCTGCAAAAAGGCAGCAGTTGTTCATGCAGCCGCTCCCAGCGCCTGCCGTATTGCAGAATATCGATATCTTTCTCTCCGTAATCACGCCGGCGGCAGCTGGCGCAGTTAACTGCTTCAGGCATCCAGTAAGCCTTAAAATCCGGAATCATCAGGGAATTAAAATACTCCGCCGCCTTTCTGATGGAAAAAAAGACTATGTTGATTTTAAATGACCGGAAGGCATTTTCGTTGATGACATTGTCATGGGTCCACGAGTCGAACTGATAGATAGCCTTGAGTTTCGATTTAAATATATAGCGCTGGAATATTTTTATGTATTCGACCCCGGAGAGGGACGAGAAGATAATCTTGCTGCGATTCATACCCGGAAGGTCAAAAGGGAATGTGCGATATTTCAGCCGGGGCAAAAAATATTTTTCAAATACCCGCTCCAGGATATTCATGGAACCCCTGACGGCTTTCCACCCTGTGTATTTTATAATATCTTTTTCAAAATCTTCATAGACGTCGGCATGCATCCCCCTTTTCCGGCGCATAGTGACTATATAGGTTCGGTCAATCAATACCCTGCCCTCTTTCTTTATCATCTATAACTGCGAATGCGATTATTTTACACTAGAACAGATCTGGTGCGGAATCCGGGGCCAATGACCATCGTTTCTTCTGAAAATCAAAAATTACCCGGTCGTGACCGTACCAACTGAGAAGACCTAAATGCTTCAGATATGCCCGGAATAACCGGCCGGCTTTGCCGTTTGTGAGTCTGATGAAGTTGGCATACAAATGATCCTTATATCCGAAAGAACTCCAAAATCCCCGAAAGGCTTCCGCGGCCTCGGCCCGGTAGGAATCTATCGCGATGCTGCCGCGTTGATTATCATGTGTCCGAAACCCGGCGAGAATCGTATTAACATGGATCAATGAGGTTTTCTGAAAAAATCTAAGCCATAATTCAAAATCGCAGGCATATTTGAGATTGGTATTTAATTGTCCCCCGGCTTCATCCCATAACTCCCGCCTCCAGAAAATTGATTCCTGCTGCAGCCAGTTATAATGACCTGAAAGAAAATCATATTTATTTCTGAAATCAGCCTGAACTTTATCAGGAGCGGCGCTATCGTATATATTGGTCGGTATGCCTGAGATCCATTTTACTTCCGGGAGATCGTTGAATATCCGGACGACTGTTTTTAATGTCCATGGATAATAGACATCGGAACTATTGAGCCAACCCATGATCCCTGCGTGAGTTTGCGCGAAGCCTTTATTAATGCCGTCCGCGTGCCCGGAATCAGGTTCGCTGCACCAGTATGATAATTGGTCCCGGTAACGCCGGATGATATCAACGCTGTTATCGGATGATCCGCCGTCAATGATTACATATTCCAGCCCGCTGTAATTCTGGTCGAGGACGGACTTTATCGTCTGTTCCAGATACGCGCCCTGATTGTAAGAAGGCGTCACAATACTTATCGCCGGCAATTGTTTCATCAGATTCACGTTATAAAAATCAAACCTGTTTAAACCTTTTCGGGTTGGCGCTTTTAATTGATTCTAATTGAACCAGCCGTTGCTCTTCAGTCGCATACTTATGTACTTTACGGAATATGCCGTCTTCCCGGACAAAGACCACATCGACCTGGCACAGGGCGTCATCCAGCATCCGGTAACCCATCCCGAATATATCCCATGTCACAAAACCTTTTTTTTCCAAATAATAAATTACGTCATGAAGTTGAGGATTGTTGCCCTGATAGATATCAAACAGGAGAACCTCCAGAATAATCATATCAAAGAGAGGCCATGACTTCGCGGCACCCGTCAGAACCCGCATTTCCGCGCCCTGCACATCGGCTTTTAATAAAACGGGAGCCTCGAACTTCATTTCGGCATGCAGATCATCCAGGGTCATGGAATTTACTTCCCGCGGCACACCGTTTATATTCTCTTCCCGCTCCAGGAATATGGTTGAACCTTCCAGATCGGGATGGACATTTATTCTTATTTTGCCGGAATGGTCTGTAATCGCGGTAATCCTGAATTCCGCATTCTTAAGTTTTCCGCATGCATTTTGAAGTTCCCGGCGATTCTCTTCAAGCGGATCTATCAGGATATAACGGGCATCCGGCCAGATGGACGAAACTTCGGCAGACCAGCAGCCCCGGGCGGCGCCAACATCAATAACCGTTTTCGGGGTAAAACCTGCTCCACGGGCTGTGCGCATCGAGCCGTCTAATGTGCATCGCGACAACGGTTCGCGGGGATTATACCTTTGCACGACAAACCCATGGCTTCGGGCGGTTCGCTTCAAGAGCTCTTTTATTTTATCCAGAATCATCAGCCGGGACATATACTTTTTATGACGGAAAATTCCTTTTTTTAAGCTTTATATTGATTTCTTCGGGATTTTTAACAGCAAATAAATTGAGGTACGGATAACCGGTACGAACAGGATCAGGTATGAGCTGTTTGGATTTTTCTTCATAAATATACATCCTGTAGCCGAATCCTTCGAGCTGGTGATATAGAGCCTGGCAGGAAGTTCCGGCGGATTGACTAGCCTCATCGGTAAATTCGATCTGCAGGACCGGCGCGTCTTTCCTGCCAAAACACTCGCTGCCGCCTGATAGAACATGACTTTCCCATCCTTCGACATCTATTTTAATCAGATTCACGCGTCCCATAAGAATATGCTCACGGGCAAAGTCATCACATTTAACCGAATTAACCGACACTACGGCAAATCTTTCCCCCGCGGTCGGCTTCGCAATGGAATTCCATGCGTCATAACCATCCAGAGAAACATTCATTTCAACCTGCCCGGTATGATCGGACAAGGCTATCTGAAAGCCTTTCGTATTCTTAATCCCGTTCAATTCGATATTCTTTACCAGGCGCTGGTATGTCCTGGTGCAGGGTTCAAAAGAGTAAACCTGCCCGTTTCTGCCTGTTTGTTGAGATGCGATCAGTGTGAATAATCCTATATTAGCACCGATATCGACAAAGGTTTCACCATCTCTCAAAAAATCGTTGAGGAATTGACGCTCTTTCCATTCGAAATAACCGCAATATATTTCCTGACTGAGCCTGCTGTCGAAATAAAGAAGCATTTTCAGACCGGATTGGAGGTCATATGTGAGATATTCTCTTTTGCCAGTCTGTTGATTCCACCACGCCGTGCGTCTGCGACTGGAGAATGCTCGCCATTCATCTCTGATTCGTTCAGGCAGCGTGCCCTGGTAAATGTGCCTTAATAGACGGCTGATTCGAAAAGAGTCAACGTTCATTTCCATCTATGCTTCATTTTACAGGTTCCCATGTTAATATGGGGGCGATGATGCCCGGACGGTTCCGGCTGTTCAGAGAACTCCAGAACGGGGAAACACCATGATCCAGTATCACTTCGAATTGAGCAACCGCGTCTGAATGCACAATCCAGTACATATTGTGCATTCCTATTCTCGGGCAAAGATTGAAATGCCCCGCATTCAATAGACCGCCCGGGATTATACACCGCCAGACATTTTCTCCCTGTATAACCTCCGGCCATTTCTCAGGCGGCATATCTGTATGATAGCTCCTCAAGACGGTTTCACCCTGGGCGCTTACCAGGTCAAACCCTATACACAGCGCCGAGTAGCTTTTGTTTGCCATAAACTTCATTTCAATATAAATGTCTTTCCGGCTCTGATAAACACCGCTGTAATTTTCGGCATCCGAGCAGGCGCTGATAGATTTCAGCTTAATCTCTTCATTGCCCGGCGCAGTTTCATCACTCCACACCATTGCAGAGGCAATCTTCCCTGAGCTTGACAGATAGCCGGAAACCACGGATTTCGAATCGCCGGACTGTGCGACAGACCCTGAATCAAGCAGAAAAGCCTTTTTACAAAGCGACTGCACGGCAGCCATATTATGACTTACAAACAAGATAGTCCGGCCTGCATTAGCAACGTCTTTCATCTTTCCCAGGCATTTTTTCTGGAAATCGGCATCACCTACAGCCAGGACCTCATCCACCAGGAGGATCTCGGGCTCCAGGTGGGCCGCCACGGCAAATGCCAGGCGCATGTACATACCGCTGGAATAATATTTAACGGGCGTATTTATAAACTTTCTCATTTCAGCAAAAGAAACGATTTCATCAAATTTACTGCTGATTTCCCTGCTCGTCATACCGAGGATTGTTCCGCTCAGATAGATGTTTTCCTCACCGGTAAGTTCGGAATGAAAGCCTGTGCCGACTTCCAGAAGAGATCCTACACGCCCATGCAGGACAACTCTGCCTTCCGTCGGCTCGGTGATCCGGGAAAGAATTTTCAAAAGGGTGCTTTTGCCGGCGCCGTTTCTGCCTATTACACCCACAACCTCGCCACGTTTTACTTCGAAAGAGACATCTTTCAAAGCCCAGATATAATCGTTTTTTTTATCATTCAAAGCTGATTGTTTCAGAAAAACGTTCTTAATGGATCTCCAGGGGGCTGTGAATGTGTCCGTAATGGCTTCGCGAAAGGTTTGGTTCCTCTCTTTTACCGAGCCGATTTTATATAGTTTGCCCAGATTTTCAACATGAATTGAGGTATTATTCATATGTTATTATACAGCTCCGCTCCGTGGATTACATATGAAGACCATTGCACAACACCCCTTTTGCCCGATTACTATAAAGATATTGTCTCTGGTCTCTGGTTTTTGGTTTTTTGTCTCTGGTCTTTCTCTTCTAACCAGAAACTCGAAACTATAAACTAGAAACTTTAGTCTTTA
>JAUPLM010000360.1 GCA_030836965.1 Thermodesulfobacteriota bacterium
TTTATATCCTTTAAAATATCATCAAAAGGAATCAGAGGATATTCGCTTACCTTTGCCGCAATGCCCTGGTGAAGAACCTGACCGGTCATTTGTTCAATTTGCGCCGGCTTGACTCTTTTTACCGGTACTTTCCGCGGTGAGAGCAGACCGATTATATCTTTATAGCGATCCGAATCTCTATCCCCGGCAACATAAAGTTCAAAGAATTCTCTCCTGCCCGCCCTGAGAGCTTCAAAAACAGGGTGAACCCCGTATAGCATTTCAGTTTTCATCATTTTTGATACCTTCGTAAAAAGTCAAAACGACTTTTTACTTGGCGGGAATAGGCTTTCCCTCTCCCGCCGCTTGAAGTAAATTCAAGCGGTTCCACCCTCACTCCAGTCCGGAGCTTAACAGCCCTCGGCCTGATGATGGACTCATTACGAGTCCATCATTATTCGTGACTCGTAACCTGATTTGCGCCTCACGCCTAACGCCTCTCGTTTTTGTGCCTTGGTGCCTCTGACCCTCTGACCCTTTTTTTTCTGCGCCTATTGCCTGCCGCCTTTCCCGTACTTTTCAACTATCGAAACAATATCTGCAACAGCCTCATCCAGACTGTCATTGATAATCACATGTTTGTAGAGGTCTTTCTGAGCCATCTCCATCTCGGCGTTTTTCAGACGCATTTCAATTACCTCCCTGCTCTCCGATCCTCTTGACTCGATCCGTTTCCGAAGAATTCCTAAATCAGGTGGCATTATAAAAACCGTAACGCTGTCCGGATATCTCTTCAGTATCTGCCTGGTTCCATCGACATCTATATCAAGAAGTACATCTCTTCCCGAAGAAAGCGCCTCATCCAGAAATCCGGCCGATGTTCCATAAAAATTCCCGTGGACTTCAGCCCATTCCGCCCATTTTCCTTCCTTTATCTTTTCTGCGAAAGCCTCTCTCGATATAAAATGATAATCAATACCGCTTACCTCGCCTTTCCGCGGCTCCCTTGTTGTATAGGATACGGAATAACGCATATCTTTGAAATGCTTCATCAAAGCCCGGCAGAGAGTCGTTTTACCGGTACCCGAAGGCGCGGAAAGGATAAAGAGGCGGCCCATTCCTTTCGCCGCCAAAGTATCATTCGAAGAGTTCAAGATAACAGCTCCGGTAGGCGTAACATTTATTTCGATTCCTTGAGCGTGGCATGACGCTGGGATAAGGTTTCAGACTGGATTGCGGAAAGCACAACATGGTTGCTGTCCATGACGATTATCGCCCTTGTCTTTTTACCGTGCGTCGCATCGACGAGTCGTTTTTCTTCTTTTGCATCATCCTTCAGGCGCTTCATCGGTGCCGAATTTGGTGAAATTATCGCGACAACCCGCTCAGCTACCACGGTGCTTCCAAAACCTATATTTAATAAAGTCTGTTTCATTCCCCTCCCAACAATTGCGTTTTTTCGAATCCATAACTGACTAACTTGTCTTCCGCGCCTTCTACTCGATATTCTGCACCTGTTCCCTTATCTTCTCAATCTCCGACTTAATATCCACAATGGTATGAGATACAAGAGCCTTTTCCGTTTTTGATCCCATTGTATTGAACTCCCGGTTCAGTTCCTGCAGAAGAAAATTAAGCTTTCTTCCGGCAGGTTCTCCCGAATTCATAATCATATTAAACTGGATGATATGGCTTTTTGCCCTGACTATTTCCTCAGAGATGTCGCACCTGTCGGCAAGGAATGCGGCCTCCTGGGCTACTCTGCAGGCATCCAGCTCCACAGTATCCCCGGCCAGCAGGGATATCCTCTCCTTCAGGCGTTCCATATAATAAAGAAGGATATTCCGCGATTCATTTTCAATCCGGCACAACGCTTCTTCAATACAGCCGAACCGCAGTATAAAATCACCGGCGATAAACTCCCCCTCTTTTTTTCTCATTTCATCCAGACGGCACATGGCATTTTCCAGAGAATCCTTTATTAAAGGCCATTCCGACTCAATATCTTTAACAACAGAGGAAGGCTTTATAACTCCTTCGGCACCGGATATAATATCAAGAGGTATTTCCGAGTCGATTTTCAAAATGTTTTTCAGGCGCATAAGAGCATCATGGTATGCTCTCGCCTTCCCCTCATCTATTTCAAACTCCCGGACATTATTGACATTGTTTTTTATCTCAATCCTGATCTCAATCCGGCCTCTTGATATTCTGTCGCCGACAAGTCTTTTAATCTTTTCCTCAAGTGAAAGGTAATCGTGGGGAATACGAATGTTAACATCAAGATTTTTACTGTTATATGAGCGGATTTCCGTCACAATTTCAATTTTTTCATCTGTTTTTTCGTACCGGGCAAAACCGGTCATACTTTTTATCATTTCTCTTCTTTCCGTCTCAGATCTGCAATATATTTATCGCGGACATTTTTTAGATAGATGAGCATTTTCCTATCTGCGTAATCAGGGTATGTCCAGGGCAGTTTTTTAAACCCTCCTTCCTGATAAATCAGGGTCAGATCGGCATAAATATTATTTCCAATATAAATTCTATGGGTGTAATTTTTGCCCGTTGCAAGGACAAAACGTTCGCACAGCATGTATCCGGGATCTATATTTACGGCTCTTTTCCCGTTCTCCGAGTATCTTAATTCAATATCATTGGTAAACTTTTTTACTTGCGAAAGATCCTGCTGCTCTATAA
>JAUPLM010000361.1 GCA_030836965.1 Thermodesulfobacteriota bacterium
ATCGGGCCGTGCCAGTTCATGAACCCGTGCAGGCCAGAAAAGAGACTGATGACATCACAGCCGGGCCTCAAATATAAATGATATGTATTACCAAGAATTATGCTTGCGCCTGCTTCCGCGATCTCTTCGGGAGAAAGCGATTTTACGGATGCAAGAGTCCCGACAGGCATAAACACGGGTGTTTCGACAACCCCGTGAGACGTCCTCATAATACCGGCCCGTGCCCGGCTCTTTTTCGATTCGGAAACTATGTTAAACTCAAACATTGTCATCACAACCAAAACGGATTCGTAAAAAATTATCAGGACGCTGATTTGCGCCGATACACGCTGATAGATAGGCTGTCAGGCTGAAGGCTGTTAGCTGACAGCTGATAGCCTATAGTCTGACAGCCTTCAGTCTAGATTTCCGCGTTCATCTTCGTCCAATATAAAATTCTAATGCTACCCGGTATTTTTACCCGATTCTTTTGAAGAATTTTTCAAGCTCATTTATCGTAAAACTTATCCATGTCGGGCGGCCGTGCGGACAATGAGACGGCATCGTACAGCCGTCAAGCTGATCCACCAGGGTTCTTATCTCTTTCTCCGAAAGATTCTGATTGGCTCTTATCGCCCCGTGGCACGCCACGAGCTTCAAAACTTCATCCGAAGCCTTTTGAATCCCGGGCGCAAAACCCGTCTCGATTATTTTTTCCACAATTTCAATAACAGCCGATCTGATATCCTTGCCGGCCATAAAGGCAGGCACCGACTTTACCGTAAAAGCATTTCTGCCAAACGGCTCAGCCTCGATTCCCGCTTTAATAAAATCGGGCATCAGTTTTTCGAAGATACCCGCCTCCCTGTATCCGAATTCTATGATTTCGGGCACCAGAAGCTTCTGTGATTGATGCGCTTTTTTCCGCCCGCTCACGCCTTTTATCTCTTCATACAGTATCCGCTCATGGGCCGCATGCTGGTCTATGAGAAAAATTCCATCACCCGACTCACAGATTATATAAGTTCCGTGAAGCTGTCCCAGGATTCTTAAATCCTTGAATTGCTTCTTTTCCCACAGATCGGTCTGCGTATCCGCGGACCGCTTCTTTTCGAAAGACTTCTTAAGAACCGGAACCGCGGAATCTGATACGCCGGCAGGTTCATAAAAAACCCGGGGTTCGGAAACACCCGATGTTTTACCGGCCTGTTTTTTCTCAGAAATTTCCCAGCCGGTTTTTTTATAAGGGTCAATAAGATCAAGGGCATTTTTTACTGCCGCCTTCACAGCATCATGCACCTTATTCTGGTCGGAAAAGCGAACTTCCCGTTTTGCCGGATGGACATTAACATCCACCTGGTCATACGGAAGATTTATGAAAATCACCGCAACCGGAAACTCTCCTTTAATCAGCCTTGCCGCATAACCTTCAAAAAGCGCGTGTTGAACAATCTTGTCACGTACGAACCGCCCGTTGACATAAATATATATTCCGCGTGTTGTGGCACGCTTTACCATAGGAGATGATATCCAGCCGGAAACCGAGATATCGCCGGATGAAAGGCTGAGCCTGTACAGGCTGCTTCTTGTATCTTTTCCTAAAATATCCTCCGCCCTCCGGGCTGAATCGGGCGCGGAAAGCAGGTTATAAACAGTCTTACCGTTATAAAGAAGCCTGAACTGAACATCCGTACGGCCAAGCGCCATGCTTGCAACAATGTCGGCTATATGGCCCGCCTCGGTATCGGTCGATTTCAGAAATTTGCGCCTTGCCGGGGTGTTAAAAAAAAGATCCTTTACGGTGACCATTGTGCCGGCAGGCGCGCCCATGTCCGCAACAGACACGATCCTGCCCCCGTCAATCTTTACTTCTGTTCCGGCTTCGGCTGTTTTATCCTTTGTAACAAGAGAAAAACGGGAAACCGAAGCAATGCTCGGAATTGCTTCCCCCCGGAACCCGAATGTGCTTATTGAAAAAAGATCTTCGTCTTTTGATATTTTGCTTGTGGCGTATCTCTCGATTGACAGCAAAGCGTCATCCCGGCTCATTCCTGCGCCGTTATCCGAAACCCTTATAAGTGACTTTCCGCCTTTCTCTATCTCGATAAGAATCTGAGTGCTTCCGGCATCGAGCGCGTTTTCCACAAGCTCTTTGACAACGGAAGAAGGCCGTTCGACAACCTCGCCGGCGGCAATTTTGTTTGAAATAATTTCAGGAAGGATTTGAATTTTCATTATAGTGTCTATCCGAAAACTAATTTTGGCCACAAGTTCGTTTTCAATCCGGAAACAGGCAATTTTGGGCAAGCTCAAGAAAATCAAGGGATTGCGCGGAGGCATACGCAATGTATGCCGCACAAGTAATCCTGCGGATTGACGCTGAGATCGCACAAAAGGGCCATTTCCGGATGGAAACTAATTAAGATTCGAATTGCATTGGTTACAAATATAAGCACAACCAGTGTTATGTCAAATATAACGTTCCTTATACTAGAAGCCATTTCAAAACCTTATATCAGGTCTGAGAGCAAGGCGCAAGCCGATGAAAAAGCGCAGCATACACG
>JAUPLM010000362.1 GCA_030836965.1 Thermodesulfobacteriota bacterium
GAAGTAAATGGCATAGGAACCAGCCGCCCAACCGGCCAGCCTGGTAATTTCAGTAAGCATCCCTGAAATACCCAGTCCGAGCACAAGACCGATCAGGTACCAGTCTTTATAGCTGCTTGTCTGATCCTTTTTATTATCCATCCTGCTTTTCATCAGAAGATAGCCGCCTGCAACAAGCACGACGCCGCTTACGTTTGCAAGCCATTTAACGGGATTTATCTGGGAATAGGGTCCGTGAATCTGAAGACCGTAAAGAGTTACAAAGAAAATGTTGGTGACAATGAACAGCCCGATAAAGGAATACAAAACCATGAGATGTCCTGAGGATCTCTCTTTATTCTCTCCGCATTCGGAAAACTTGCTGTGCTTTAATATCGTCGGAATAACTTTTATCAGGGCAAGGATATAAGCCTTTTGATCAAAATCTTTTTTAGCGGTCTTTCCGGTCGCAACGGCATTTTCATGGATATCGGAAACAAAATTTTTGATACCGAGAGCAAAAATCACCGCAACCCAGCCTGCAAGAGGAACGAAAACAAGGTCAACAAGCCAGGTAGAGAAAAATTTCGAATGAATAATTTCATCTCCGGACGGCGTAAAATCAAGCAACCCTGTTGCAAGGCCCAGCACTATAAAGATTATTACAGGAAGAAGAATTAATACAGGAAGTTTTTTAGGGTCATTTACCGCTTTACCCAACCATTTTGGTACAGCATATTCTGCAATGGCAAGAGAGCGTAAAGCACTGAGCACATCACCGGGTTTTGCACCTCTTGGGCATTTTGTCGAGCAATCCCCGCAATTATGGCAAAGCCAGATGTCCGCATTCTTTATAACTCTCTCTTTTAAACCCCAGGATGCAGCAACCATCTCTTTTCTCGGAAACGGTTTATTATCCGGAGAGATAGGACACACTACGGAACAGGTGGCACATTGAAAACATTTTTTAAGCGTATCCCCGCCAAGCGCTTCAACATCCTTTATGAAGCTGACATCCGGTTCAATCAGATATTTATCCATCATACGAATACCTCCTTAACAGTGGCAATAATAATGACTTTTTACGAGGCAATCAGTAACAAACGCTCTCGTAAAAAGTCAAAATATCAGAATCCTTTGAACGGATTAGGCCCAAGGCCCTCGATTATTTCTACAAAATCACCGATCATCTTGGGAATCTTGTCGTATTCATCTATTGCAATTTCAAACTGTGCAACCCGCTCGTTTTCAAGGGCCAGGCTCTGAAGTGCCTCGCCAATCTTTTTCATTCTTATGCTGGCCAGTTCGCTTCCTTTTACGAAGTGACACTGGTAATCATCACCGTGCCTGCAGCCAAGGAGAAAGACGCCGTCCATTCCCTGTGAAAGAGCATCTTTTATCCATATTACGTTTACCGAACCAAGACATCTTACCGGAATAAATCTTACTATATGCGAATAATTAAGTCTGTTCATGCCGGCAATATCAAGAGCCGGATAAGCGTCATTTTCACAAACAAGGGCAAGAATTCTTAAAGGCGGATCGTCAAAGTCATTTTCGGAAGGAACTTTAATCGCTTTTACCATAGACCCGATGCTGTCAATATTGTAATCGGCAAAACCTATAATCCGCTCAGGGCAGGCTCCCATGCAGGTTCCGCAGCGTCTGCAGCGGGTCGGATTAGGCTTAGGCGTGCCTTTTTCATCATCATCCAGGGCGCCGAAAGGACATTCCTCCGTGCAGCGCTTGCACTGGGTGCATCTCTGGAAGAAGAAGTCTGGGAATGACATATCGCCGGATCTGGGATGAACCGAAACCCCCCTGTTTGCTGATTCGATGCATTGTATCGCTTTAAGGGCTGCTCCCGCTGCGTCTTCAATTGCCTCTTCCATGGTCATGCTTCTGCGGATACATCCGGCGGCATAAACACCGGTTCTCTGGGTTTCATACGGAAAGCATATGAAATTTGAATCGGTATACTTGTCAAAAAGAGCTATGTCACGAAATCCTGGACCCTGTCTGTATGCAAGATTTATGACGGGGTCGTCAGCGGTTACAGGAACCATGCCTGTTGCAAGAACAATCATATCCGCTTTAACCTTTATCTTCTCGCCCAGCAGGGTGTTGTCGGCCTCAACAATCATCCCGTCGCCGTTTTTTGAAACACTTACCACTTCTCCCTTTGTCAAAAAGATGCCGGGATCCTGCTGGATGCTCTTATAAAAGTTTTCCATAAGCCCGGGTGTCCGCATATGCTGATAGATGACATATGCTTTCCCGTCCGGATAATCTTCTCGGACGTATTTTGCCTGTTTCAGCGACACCAGGCTCATAACCGATCCGGCATAAGCGAAATCATTATCGCTTCCTTTACCGGGGCTCTGAACAAATACAACCGACTTGGCATCTTTACCGTCTGACGGGCGTGTTATCTTTCCTTTTGCCGCAATCTCCTCAAACTGAGTATTCGTAACTACATCAGGAAGCTCACCGAATCCAAGATGAGCAAATTCATTTTCAGCAGCCTTGTAAGGCCTCCATCCGGCTGCTAGTATAACTGCGCCGAATTTTACACCGTTCGGATCAAAATTGAGGATGTCTGTTTTACCTTTATTAAATTCCTTGTACAGCTCGATCTGTTTATCCTTATCGAGCTCCTTCCCGTTTGAATCAACCTTCATTTCGTCAGGGAGCGGAAACGGTACATCAAATTCAATATTCTCTCCGGGTTTTTTTAATGTAACGGTAAAATCTCCGGGCTGACCGGCAATTCTGGCAACAACAGTGTTCGTTTTAACTGTTATGCCGGATAATGCCTCAAGCTCTTTCAGCTTGCCTGAAATAACCGGAGGAATAATATTTTCAAATGGATTTTCAACCGGAAGCTGCTTGCGCACTTTTGCAGCATATCCACCCAGAGAATTTTCTTTTTCCACGATTGTCACTTCATAACCGGCCTTTGCGGCATCTATTGCTGCTGAAATACCCGCAATACCGCCGCCGATGACAAGTATCTTTCTGCAAAAAGCGTCCAGCTTATATGGCTCAGGCAGCGTTATCTTCTTTACCTTGATGACGCCCATTTTCAGATAATC
>JAUPLM010000363.1 GCA_030836965.1 Thermodesulfobacteriota bacterium
AAAATATCGAGCACGGCATAATTATAGTCGCTACAGGCGCCAATGAATACAAGCCGCAGGAGTATCTGTATGGCGAAGACATCCGGGTAATGACCCAGGTAGAACTCGGGGATCTGCTGGAAGAAAAGAGCGCATCCGGTCTCAGCAGCGTCGTCATGATCCAGTGCGTGGGATCGATACACGATAAAAACCAGAATTGCTCTCGGATCTGCTGTCAGAATGCGGTAAAGAACGCCCTGTTGATCAAGAAACAGAATCCCGGGGCCATGGTATATGTCCTGTACAGGGACATAAGAACCTACGGACTGCTTGAAGATTACTATACCGAGGCAAGAAGACTCGGTGTCATATTCATTCGTTTTGATGAGAAGACTCCTCCTGAAGTCAAAAGCTCGCCGGAAGGTATTATCGTTTCGGTAAACGATCATATCCTCAAAAAACAGCTCGAAATTGAAGCCGATACTCTGGTATTGAGCGCCGGAGTAACAGCTCAGGATACGGACGAGCTTAGCGGAATCATGAAGCTCGGCCGAAACCAGGAAGGCTTCTTTATCGAGGCGCATGTCAAGCTGAGACCTGTTGATATGCCGGGCGACGGAATATTCTTATGCGGCATGGCCCACAGCCCCAAGCTGATATCCGAAACAATCGCCCAGGCTAAGGCCGCGGCCTCAAGAGCTACCACTTTCTTATCCAAGTCTGAAATAAAACTTTCTGCGATCACGGCAAAGGTTGACACGGACCACTGCGTAAAATGCCTCACATGCGTCAGGTCATGTCCGTTCGGAGTGCCTGTGTTTAATGAAAAAGAGGGTGTTATCGAAATTGACGAGGCGCTCTGCCACGGATGCGGTGTTTGCGCGGGCGTATGCCCGAGGCAGACAATACAGCTTAACTATTACGAAGATGACCAGATAATGTGTAAAATAGACGCCTTGCTGGCGGGAGGTATGTAATGTCCGATTTTGAACCGACAATCATAACTTTCTGTTGTGATTACTGAGGATATTCTGCTGCGGACCTGGCGGGTTCGATGCGGCTTGATTATCCCTCGAATATTAAAATAATCCGCGTGCCGTGCACCGGAAAAGTCGATGTGATGCACCTTCTCGGGGCAATCCAGAAGGGAGCCGACGGAGTTTACTGCGTCGGCTGCATGGAAGGCGCATGCCACTATAACGCTGGCAATTTAAGAGCCCGCGAACGGGTTATGCACGTACAGAAACTGCTTGAAGAGGTTGGAATCGAGGGAGACAGGGTGAGAATGTATAATCTATCTTCCGGCGAAGGTCCGACCTTTGCGGCGTATGCAAAAGAGATGACTGAACATATAAAGAAGCTTGGGCCTAACCCGTTGAAGAAATGGGCAAGAGCCAAGAACAAGGAGTAAATTATGGCAGAAGAACCGATTAAATTAGGCGGTAATAAGAAGAGCATGTTTATAGACAAGGTGAAGCAAATTATTCCTGACGGCGGGAACCTTAATCTTTGTCTTACCTGCGGGGCCTGTTCATCCGGTTGTCCGGCAACGGGACTCGATGGAATGGATCCCAGAAAATTCCTTCGTATGGCGGCGCTGGGGATGGATGATGAGATAGCAAAATCGGACTGGCCCTGGATGTGCACAATGTGCCAGAGATGCATCTATGTCTGTCCGATGAAGATCGACATTCCGCAGCTCGTATTCAATGCCCGCGGACTGCGTCCGAGGGAGCTCAGGCCGAAAGGCATTCTCGGATCATGCGATATGGCGCTTAGGAACGAAAGCACCAGCGCAATGGGCGCAACCCCTGACGATTTCATATTCGTGGTAAACGACGTGCTCGAAGAGTTCAGGGAGTCGCAGCCTGAATTCGCGGATATGCAGGCACCCATCGACAAGCAGGGAGCCGAATTCTTTTTGAATCAGAATTCGAGAGAGCCGGTGACGGAGCCGAATGAAATGGTTCCGTTGTGGAAAATACTTCATCTTGCCGGAGCGGACTGGACATACGGGAGCCACGGCTGGGCAGGTGAAAACTACTGCCTTTTCCTTGCGGACAATAATTCATGGGAGAAGATAACCCGGACTACAGTTAATCAGGCCAACAAGCTGGGGTGTAAAATATTTCTCAACACGGAGTGAGGGCACGTTACATTCTCAGTCCGGGCCGGACTGAAAAAATTCAACCTTGAGCATAATTTTGAAGTAAAGAACATTTATGAATATTATGCGAAATGGATACGTGAAGGAAAGCTCAAAGTCAATTCCGACTGGAACAAGGATCTTAAAATCAAATTTACGGTACAGGACCCCTGTCAGATTGTCAGAAAAAGCTATGGCGATCCGATAGCCGAAGATCTCAGGTTTGTAGTGAAATCGGTAGTTGGAGAAGAAAACTTTGTTGATATGCAGCCCAACAAATCGAATAATTACTGTTGCGGCGGGGGCGGCGGATTCCTCCAGTCGGGATTCAAGGACCAGCGCCTCGAATACGGAAGGCTGAAAGATCAGCAGATTAAAGCTACCGGCGCCGACTACTGTATTGCCGGCTGCCACAACTGCCATGCGCAGATACATGAACTGAGTGAGCATTACGGCGGACATTATCCGGTTGTGCACCTTTGGACACTCATTTGTCTTTCTCTGGGAGTGCTCGGACCGAACGAACGGGAATACCTTGGGGATGATCTTAAAGAGGTGAATGTATTCCACCCGGAGACGGCTGAATAAGCCGCAGAAAAAAAATAAAGCGGCATAAGGAGCCATAACGAAATAGTTTAAAATACTCCGGTTATTTCGTAACGGCTCCTAATATGGAGGAGGGCACATGATTGTTGCCAAGAGAAAACCCTTTGAAGAGATAAAGAACCTTCTTAAAGGTTACAGGAAAGTACTCAATGTAGGCTGCGGTACCTGCGTTGCGGTATGCCTTGTCGGGGGTGAAAAAGAGGTTGCGGTTCTTAATGCCGAACTTGATATGGCGCGCAAGCTCGAAGAAAACCCGGTTGAGATGGGCGCGATAACTGTCGAAAGGCAGTGCGACATGGAATATCTTGAAATTCTCGATTCCATGGTTGATGAATATGAAGCGCTCCTTTCAATGGCATGCGGTGCGGGAATCCAGTTTCTTGCCGAAAGATATCCTGCAAAGCCGGTGCTGCCGGCGGTAGATACGACATTTTTAGGCGTCAACCAGACTGTAGGGTGGTATGAGGAAAGATGCCGTTCGTGCAGCAGTTGCGTTCTCGGCCTAACCGGTGGAATATGCCCCGTAACCATGTGCGCCAAGGGACTTTACAACGGCCCGTGCGGCGGAACGAACAAGGGGAGCTGCGAAATAGACAAGAACCAGCCGTGCGCGTGGTACCAGATATATGAAAGGCTGAAGGCGCAGAACCGTCTCGATTGTATCCTGGAGATTACTCCTCCTTCAGAGTGGCAGAATCAGATTCCGAGAACGGTGATACAGCCCGGATACAAAAAGCAGGAAAAAAAATAACGGCAAAGGGTTCAAGGAGTCAAGGATTCAAGGGTTCGGGTGAATACCATCCAATCATTTTTACAGAACCCTTGACCCCTTTTACCCTCGAATCCTTTTGTGATAAAAAAACTGAACTCTTTACATCAACACAAGGGTTTTGATCCCCGGATGGGAGAATAAAGGACAGGCTTATGAAATCAGGCAGCAATTTGGAAAAAATCTTAACAGCAGGTCATTTCGCATTTACCGGCGAGCTCGGCCCTCCTCGGGGGACCGATGCGGATGAAGTCAGAAAAAAAGCATCCTATCTGAAGGGTATGGTGGACGCGGTAAATATTACGGACAACCAGACGGCCGTTGTACGCATGGCGAGCTGGGCTGCATCCATTATAGTTATTCAGGAAGGGCTTGAACCCAATTACCAGATGGTATGCCGGGACCGCAACCGGCTTGCGATGCAGAGCGATATACTCGGCGCATACGCGCTCGGAATAAGAAACATGCTCTGCCTTTCCGGCGATCACCAGAAATTCGGCGACCATCCTCAGGCAAAAGGAGTTTTCGATATAGATTCTATGCAGCTTATCGGCATGGTAAAAAAGATGCGCGATGAAGGAAAGTTTCTTGGCGGGACCGAAATTGGCCATCCCCCGAAAATTTTTATCGGCGCAGCCGCAAACCCGTTCGCGGATCCCTTTGAATGGAGAGTTCACCGTCTTGCAAAGAAGATAAAAGCCGGTGTGGATTTCATCCAGACTCAGTGCATATACAACATGGAAAAATTCAGGACCTGGGTTAAGCAGGCGAACGACATGGGGCTTACTGAAAAGGTGTATCTTCTTGCCGGAGTCACCCCCATGAAAAGCGTTGGTATGGCGAAATACATGAAAAACAATGTTCCCGGCATGGATGTTCCGGATGAACTGATAAAGCGCCTCCAGGGAGTCGATAAGAAAATGCAGGCGGATGAGGGGATTAAGATCGCCTGCGAGCAGATCGAGGAATTCAGGCAGTTAAAGGGCGTTGCAGGCGTTCACCTCATGGCAATCGAATGGGAGCATAAGGTCCCGGAGATAGCCGAGCGAGCTAAAATGCTTCCGAGACCGGTAGTTTAAACAGGAATCGAATATAGAATATCGGACATCGGACATCGAATACCGGACATCGAATTTCGTACATCGTATTTCGTTTTTCCGATATAAGACTTTCGATGTCCGATGTCCGGTCTTATCAATTGCCCCTTTTTTTATCCGATATTTGATATTCGTTCTTTTTTCGCCCTCACGCTTCCCGAAGGTCCGCCAATCAGTGTGGCGGAACACCTTTCCTAACCTCTTGACCCATCGATCCCTCGCGCCCTGCCGATGGCCCGCTCCGCCACACTGTTTGGCGGATGACGGGAACCCTATGTTTTGTCGATATTCTATGTTCGATATTCGGCTTTCGAAGTCCGATGTCCGATATTCCGATCATTATTTATCTTGAGCACTTTAAAGTAATAGTCTATAATTCCAAAGAAATATTTCTATTTATCAGTTTATTAACGCTGCCATCAGGGGCTTCGGGTGTAAATATGAAGCATAGATATCTGTTCGGATTGCTGCTTGGTTTGGTCTGTTCCTGCCTCTATCTATTTTATGTAACTTATTCCGAGGTTAAAGAGAAAACAATCGCTGATTTCAACTCACGGCAGCTTATTCACGCGCGGCAGGCCGCGAGAGGAATTGAGGAATATTTCAGCGACCTTATAATATTTCTTACAAAGCTTTCCGAATCGGACCATATCATCATGCTTGATGAGCAGGGCAGGAAAGAAATGGACTTAGCCTTAAGAACCGGCAGGCAGGAAATGAAGGCGATCACCCGCGTTGATGCCGATGGCAGAATTCTTTATACGCTTCCGTATGATGCATCGGTCATCGGCAGGGATATATCTTATCAGAAACATGTCCGGGAAATAATGAGGATACGGAAACCCGTTGTGAGCGATGTTTTCACCGCGGTTCAGGGTTATAATGCCATCGCTTTGCATGTGCCTGTATTCAAAGGGAATGAGTATCGCGGGACACTTTGTTTTCTAATCGATTTTGAAGCTATTTCAAGGAGATTTTTACAGGATATCCGGATCGGGGAAACCGGTTACGCCTGGGTGACAAGCAGCGACGGCATTGAACTCTATTGCCCTGTTCCGGGGCATACCGGAAAATCGGTTTTTGAAAACTGCAGGGATTTTCCTTCCATTATTGCGATGGCAAAAGAGATGGTAAAAGGACGTCAGGGTGTCACCACATACTCTTTCAACCAAACAAGGGACCGGAAAACGGAAACCATCAGGAAACACGCCGTATATTTGCCTGTTGAAACAGGAAATACTTTCTGGTCAATAGTTGTTTCATCGAGTGAAGATGAGATTCTGGCCTCTCTGGTAAGTTTCAGGAATAGACTGATTTTTGTTATAGGCCTGCTGCTTCTGGGCGGCACTTTTTTCTCCTTTTACGGCATGAGAGCGCTGGTAATCATCCGGGAAGAGGCCAAAAGGCAGAAAATAGAGGAAGCGCTGCGGGAGAGCGAGGAGCATTACAGAAGTTTGTTTGAAAACAATCACGCAGCCATGCTGATCATCGATCCGGATAATGCCGCCGTTGTGGATGCCAATGCCGCCGCCTGTTCCTACTATGGCTGGAGCCGTGAAGATTTTAGAAAACTGAAAATCGACGAGATAAATACGCTGACAAGTGAAGAGGTCTTTGCCGAGATGCGGTCGGCCAGAACCGAAAAGCGCAACCATTTTTTATTCAGGCACCGCCGCGCCGACGGCTCAGTCCGCGACGTTGAAGTATACAGCGGACCATTGGCATTCAAGGGCAAAGTCCTGCTTTATTCCATTATGCATGACATTACCGAGCGCAAGCAGGCAGAAGAGGCGCTGCGTAAGAGCGAGGAACGCTACCGGGATCTTGTTGAAAACGCTACCGATCTTATTTGTACCCACGATCTGAAAGGAACCCTGCTTTCGGTCAACGCATCCGCAGCGCGGGCAGTGGGTTTCTCGCCCGAAGAAATAAAAGGGCTTCGCATTCCCGACATGCTGCCGCCGGCCGGGCGTCGCGCATTCGATGATTACATCAAGACTATACGGCGCGATGGAACGGCGGCCGGGACTATGAAGATCATGATCAAGAGCGGGGAGGTTCGCTACTGGGAGTATAGAAACACCCTGCGCACGGATGGCGTTACTGAGCCTGTAGTGCGCGGCGTTGCCCGGGACGTGACCGGGGAAATTCTTGCGAGACGCGCTCTTAAGGAAAGCGAAAAACGATATCGTCTCCTGTTTGAGCGAAACCTGGCCGGCGTATACCGAACAACGATAGACGGGAGATTGATAGATTGTAACGACGCCTTTGCCGGGATCTACGGATATGAATCGCGCGATGAAGCCATACGGCATCCGGTCGCGGACTTTTACATAGGTCCCAAAGCCCGGGAGGAGTTTATTGCAGCGCTTCAGACAAAGGGAGTACTCCTGGATCTTGAGGTCCGCGGGCGCCGAAAGGACGGGAGTATGATCTGGCTCCTGGAGAATGCCAGCCTGGTTCAGGATAAGGATGGCCGGCTTACTGAAATCGAGGGAACGCTCATTGACATCACCGGACGAAAGCAGATGGAGGAGGAACAGAAGCATCTTCATGACCGTTTCTTGACGGTACTTGATTCAATTGATGCAACCATCTATGTCGCAGACATCGATAGCTATGAAATTCTATTTATGAATAAGCATATGAGAGATATTTTCGGAGGAGATTTTACAGGTAAAACATGCTGGCAGGTATTTAGAAACGAAAGCATGCCCTGTTCTCATTGCACCAATGACCGGCTTCGCGATGAAAGCGGCAATCCCACCGGTGTATGCATTTGGGAAGGTCAAAACCCGATTACCGGCAAATGGTATAACAATTGCGATCGCGCGATCAGGTGGGTGGACGGTCGAATTGTCCGGCTTCAAATTGCCATGGACATCACCGAGCGGAAGCGGACCGAGGAGGCGCTGCGGGAGAGCGAAGAAAAATATCGGCTAACGTATAGTACTAGTCCGGATTCGGTGAATATCAATCGCATGGAAGATGGTCTCTATGTGGATATAAACGATGGATTCACGAAATTAACCGGTTTTACCCGGGAAGAAGTTATCGGTAAGACATCGCTTGAAATCAATATATGGAATGATTCTGCCGACCGGCAAAAGCTGGTTCAGGGGTTGCGGGAAAGAGGCTATTATGAAAACCTTGAGGCCCGCTTCCGAAGAAAAGAAGGCGGTATCGGAATCGGCCTGATGTCGGCCAGAGTAATTAACCTGAACGGCATACCGCATATCATCTCCATCACACGAGACATAACAGAGATCAGGAGGCTGGAAGAGGAGCTATTGAAGGCCTACAAGCTCGAATCGGTCGGGATTCTGGCAGGAGGCATTGCCCATGATTTCAACATTATGCTGTCTTCAGTTATCGGAAACATTTCACTTGCGAAGACGCGGGTGGAATCCGGGCATAAGATATTCGATCTGTTGTGCGCGGCGGAAGAGGCCTCTATGGAAGCCCGGCGGCTTACCGGGCAGTTGCTGACCTTTGCCAGGGGCGGTGCGCCGGTAAAAGAGACAGCCTCAGTTGCGAACCTGATTAAAGAATCTTCTCTATTTACTCTCAGAG
>JAUPLM010000364.1 GCA_030836965.1 Thermodesulfobacteriota bacterium
CATCCTTCCGGCGGTTGTCGGCCCGAAGGAACCTGAAGGATAGCCGGGCGGTGTCTTTGCCGGGCCCGCATAATATATGATGTGATCTTTAAAATACTGAGGCAGGCCTTCCCCCCTGTCGAGGCGTTCTTTTAATTTTGCATGAGCGATGTCCCGCGCGACCACAATTTTTCCCGAAAGAAGAAGCCTTGTTGCAACTGGATATTTTGTGAGTATGCTCCTTATTTCATCCATAGGTCTGTCAAGATCGATTGAAACCGCGCCTGCTTTGGATTCCTTTACCGGCGGAAGATATTTTGAGGGGTCTTTTTCAAGTTTTTCAAGAAAGATCCCTTCTTTTGTGATCTTTGCTTTTATATTTCTGTCGGCGCTGCAGCTTACTCCAAGCCCTATCGGGCAAGAGGCTCCATGCCTCGGAAGCCGGATCACTCTTGTGTCGAGGCAGAAATATTTTCCGCCGAACTGAGCGCCGATCCCAAGTTCACGGGATATTTTTAAAAGCTTTTCTTCAAGTTCATGATCCCTGAAAGCGTGCCCCGTATCATCCCCTTTCGCCGGAAGAGAATCAAGATAACCCGCTGTGGCAAGTTTGAGGGTTTTTAGGTTGAATTCGAACGAAGTGCCTCCTATAACGAAAGCGAGATGATATGGAGGGCATGGAGCCGTTCCCAGGGTTTTCATTTTCGCTTTCATGAAATCAAGGAGCTTTTCGGGTGTAAGAATCGTTTTGGTCTCCTGAAAGAGAAATGTCTTATTGGCCGAACCCCCGCCTTTGGCTATGAAGAGAAATTTATATGAATCGCCTTCTGTAGCGTAAAGCTCGATCTGAGCTGGCAGATTGCAGCCCGTGTTAATTTCCTCAAACATCGTCAGTGGCGCGTTCTGCGAATAGCGGAGATTATTTCTGGTGTAAGCATTGAAAACACCCCTTGAAAGCTCCTTCTCATCCGGAAAACCGGTCCAGACCTGCTGGCCCTTCTTGCCCATTACGATCGCGGTTCCTGTATCCTGGCAGAGCGGGAAAATACCTTCAGCCGAAATAACGGCGTTTTTAATCATTTCAAGAGCAACATATCTGTCGTTTTCGGAAGCTTCAGGATCGTCAAATATACCTGAAAGCTGTTTCAGATGCGAAGATCTTAAAAGGTGTGATACATCCCTGAATGCTTCTTCGGCAAGAAGGGATAGCCCTTCAGGTGAGATTTTTACAATAGTTTTTCCTTCGAAATCGGAAGTCGTAACATACTTCTCCGTGAGAAGCCTGTATTCCGTTGTATCTTTTCCCAGAGGGTACATCTCCTGATATTTAAAATCCGCCATTTGATTTATCTCCCGGTTAAAATCCTTTATATTATTAAGATGCCCAGCTTTAATTGCATGGGTATTTTCTGTCAAGGAATTTATGTGACATAAAAAAGATCCCGCCTGACTTATTTAGAAACCATCAGAATTTTTCCTTTGGAGGATTAAAGTATCCGTGTTTTAAATCCGGAAACTCCTTTCGTATCATGGAAAGCAATTTCTTTATTCCCGCGGCTCCGCTGACTGAGGCGGCGCCGGACATTTTTTTCCAGTATCTCAAAGGATCAAAATTCAGGTTTCTCCACTGAATGAAATCAACAGGATGCCTTTTAAGGAAATTAAAGAGTGCCGCCTGCTCTTCGGTAGAATCGGTAAAGCCGGGACAGTTTAGATAATTTATTGAAACAAATATCTTCTTATCGAGGGCTTTGTCTATGCTTTTTATGACATCGGAAAAAGAATATCCCTTCGGGCGAAAATATGCATCGTAACATTCTTTCCTGACGCTGTTCATGCTGATCCTGATACTGTCAAGCCCCGCATCAAAAAGTCTTTCCATTGTTTCCGGCAAGCTTCCGTTAGTGTTCATATTAATTGTTCCGCTGCCGGTTTTGGACCGGATCAGTTTTATGGCGGGTTCAATGACATGAGCCGCCAGCAGAGGGTCGCCCTCGCATCCCTGTCCGAAACTCACAACGCTTCTTTTAACTTTCCCGATGTGTTCAAGAGCAATTTCCGCTATCTCTTCAGGAGACGGCGTGAAAGAAATTCTGTCCTGGCTGTTTCTGATTCCGCTCTCCTTCTGTAAAGATATGCAGCCTATGCAGGCCGCATTGCAGTTTTTTGATGTCGGAAGCGGAGCTTCGTAACGTCCCAGGAAAAAGTTTTTTGCGGCGGGGCAGCCATATCTGAGAGCACAGTTTTCAATATGATCGCGCAGCCTGTTCCGCGGCATCTTTTTTTTCATAGCCCTGGCGCCCGAAATAACTTTTTCAGGCGGCATCAGCCTCAGGTCCTGCCTCTTTTCACTGTCAACAAGTATAACTCCCGTCCTGAAACCACCTTCGTGCCAGCCTACGGCTCCATATGAAAAAAGGGGCAGATGTTTTGCCGTTTTTTTCTCCCTGTACGCGCTCACATGGGAAATGACATATCCGGGTGAATTGAATGCAGCTACTGGAAATACAGGGTCGCCGGATGAATATGGATTTTCTTTTAATGTTTCGAGCCTGTTGGTTTTCAGGTTAAATACAACCGGGCTTCTGTCAGGAAGAAGCATGAACTCTCCGCCATAGGGCATATTTATGGTGTTGCCTGTTGAAAGGGGGGTAAAATCATCCGCGGCCATCCCGACAGCGGCATATCCTTCAAGCTCGAATATTTTACCCTCTTTATCAGCGACAAGCGCCGTTATAAGATTTATTTTTCCGGGATAAAGTTTTATTTCGGAACGCATCGGCGTATGTCTCCGTCAGTCTAAAAATGTCGGTTATATCAAACCTTCTTTCTGTTTCGCACATAAACACAAATCCGTTGTCAGGCAAATCACAATAGAATATAATAAAACATAATCATCAAGAAAACTCAAATGGGAAGATTAAACCAATGCTGGTAAAAATGCCATACGGCAACAGACAGATTGAGCTACGTGTGCCCGACGATGCAACCGTATACCGCACCTCCTACGGGGAACCGGCAAACGATGCCCGCAAACTTGTTCGAAATGCAATGAGAAACCCCGTAAACAGCCTTCCATTATCAGAAACGCTGAGAAAATCGGGCGCACGGTCTGTAGTCGTTGTTGTTTCAGATATAACAAGGCCCATCCCGTATGCCGATTTTCTCGACACAGTGCTTGAAGAGATTGAGGATGCCGGAGTCCCTGGAGATAACATAATTGTTCTCATTGCCACTGGTATGCACCGGCCGAGTACAGCCGCTGAACGGGAACATATGTTCGGGCAGGAAATATGTAAACGGTATCGCATCATAGATCACCGGGCAGACAAATCCGACGAACTTGTGACTATAAAGGGAGCCAGCCGGGCCGGACGTCCGATAGAATTGAACCGACACTTTACAGAAGCGGATTTTCGCATAATAACGGGGCTGGTGGAACCACACTTCATGGCGGGCTTCTCCGGGGGCCGAAAAGCTATATGCCCCGGGTTATGCTCCCTCGAAACGGTTAAGGCTCTTCACAGTTTCACCTTTTTGAACGACCCCGCCGCCGAAAACGGACATCTTGATGGAAATCCTCTTCATTACGAATCCCTTTCAATTGCACGGAAAGCTGACGCTGGATTCTGCATCAATCTCGTTGTGGACAGAAAACACCGGATCGCGGAAGCTGTTGCAGGCGACCTGGAAGCATCCCATAAAGAAGCATGCAGTATAGTGAATAAATACGCATGCTCTCCGGTGGAACTTGAAAAAGAGGTGGTTCTCACCTCCAGTGGGGGATATCCGCTGGATGCTACTTTCTACCAGTGCGTAAAGGGAATGGTTTCATGTCTGCCGGCAGTCAAAAGAGGAGGCGTTGTTGTTTCTATCGGAAATTGTTCGGAAGGCATCGGAAGCAGCGAGTATCAGAACCTCATGTATGAATATTCAGGCAGATGGAGGGAATTTCTGGAGCACATACAGAATAACGACCTTATAATAAAGGACCAATGGCAATTCCAGATGCAAACCAGGGTTCTGCAGCATGTCGGCGCCGACAATCTGATCTTCGTAACCGGCGGGCTCGGCGCTTCGGATCTTACCAGACTTAATGTCAACGGCTTACATATACCTGAAGACCGCATTCAGCAAAAAGTACAGGATATACTGGATGGGCTCATAAATGAAGGGCGCTCCGTTGCGGTTATACCGGAAGGACCTTATTGTACTCCCATTAAGAAGAACCCCTGAAATTGATCCGACAGACCCGGTCCCCGTTTTAGATTATTCGAAATATGCTTTTTCCGGTAATCAGCACGTTTCTGCGGGGACATTCGGGAGAACATTTTAGATTTTTTATAAATACCGGTGAGCAGAGGAGAGAGACTATATGAATATTCTCAGGAAGGTTGCAATCGTTACGGGAGCGGGATCCGGCATCGGCAAGAGCGTTGCACTCGCTCTTTTGAAGGAAGGCTATAGCGTTGCTCTGGCCGGACGGCGATCGGAGATGCTGGGAAAAACCGTTACGGAGGCCGGACCCTTGGGCTCGCAGGCACTGGCGGTGTCAACTGATGTCCGCGATCCTACCTCGGTGCGTGATTTATTCGCCAGGACACGGGAGACCTTCGGCAGACTCGACTTATTGTTCAACAATGCTGGGATTTTCGTGCCGTCCGTACTGCTGGAAGATCTCACATACGAGCAATGGCGCGCTATCGTTGACATCAACCTTACGGGCGTTTTTCTGTGTACGCAGGAAGCCTTTAAATTAATGAAGAATCAGTCCCCCCGGGGCGGACGTATCATCAATAACGGTTCCATTTCAGCGCACGCCCCGCGGCCCAACTCTGCTCCCTATACTGCTACCAAGCATGCGATAACCGGACTCACAAAATCGACCGCGCTTGACGGACGCAAATATGATATCGCGTGCGGCCAAATAGACATCGGCAACGCGGCAACCGAAATGACGGCAGTTATTCGTTCCGGCGTGCTTCAGGCTCATGGGGAAGTCATGGCGGAACCGACTATGGATCTCGGGCATATTGCAAACGCCGTCGTTTACATGGCAAGTCTGCCGCTCGATACGAACGTTCAGTTCATGACCATAATGGCGACCAAGATGCCATTTATCGGGCGGGGATGATCTGATCACAGACCAGAGAGCAGCAGCTTTTACGGAACATGGGATCAGAGAGGCTGCATAGATGTCAATCCGTTCCGATTACTCATGACGCAGAGCTTCGATGGGATCAAGATGCGCCGCTTTTCTTGCGGGAAAATAACCGAAAACAACTCCTACTCCCGCAGAAAACAGAAACGAAACGGCAATAATTCCGATATTTAGAAGAAATGGCACCTTAAGGGCGCCCGCACCCGCGGCGGAAGCTGCTATTCCTATAATTATTCCGATTATGCCCCCGAAACATGAAAGCACAACCGCTTCTATCAGAAACTGCATAAGAACCTGCTTTTCCATGGCGCCTATGGCAAGCCGGATACCTATTTCGCGGGTCCGCTCAGTGACCGAGACCAGCATGATGTTCATGATGCCTATTCCACCGACAAGCAGGCTGACCGCAGCCACAGCCCCGAGAAGCGCAGTGAGCAGGCGTGTCGTTCCGGTCAATGTTTTGACAATTTCCTGCATATCCCTGACATTAAAATCATCTTCTTCTTTTTCCCGAGACGCCTCCGTTCACGCAGCAGCCGCTCAATATCCTCCTTCACCTTTTCTGTGGAAACACCGTCTTTTGCCGATATTGAGATAGAACTGATATCATTATTCCCTACGATTCGCCGCTGTACAGTACGCAGCGGCATCAGCACAAAATCATCCTGATCCGTTCCAAAGCCCGACTGCCCTTTGGATTTAAGCACGCCAATAACCTGACACGAAATTTTTTCGAGGCGTATTGTTCGCCCCACCGGGTCCTGTTCTCCGAAAAGCTGTTTACGGATTGTATTACCGATGATGCATACTGCCGCACCGGCCCTTAATTCCCCGTCGGTAAACTGGCGCCCGCCGGACAGTACCCAGTTCCTCACCTGCAGGAAGCTATTGGTGCTGCCCGTAATATTAGTGGCCCAGTTTTCGTTTCCGTAAATAGCCTGCACCGACCTGCCGGTAACAGGCGCCACTCCTGCAAGCCCGGAGACTTCTCTTTCAATGGCTTCCGCATCGGCTATTTTAAACATCGGAGCGCCTGACCGGGTTCCGCCGGGTCCGTGGAATCTCTGCCCGGGACGCACATCAAGCAAATTGCTTCCGAGGATCGAAATCTCAGTGGCGACCTGTTTTGTTGCACCGTCACCTACGGTCACCATAGTGATTACGGCTGCAACTCCGATAACTATGCCCAGGATCGTAAGAGAAGACCTCATTACATTGCGGCGAATTTCGCGCATTGCTATAAGAATAGTTTCAAGAAACATTATTCTTCAACTCCCGTTCCGCTCTTCTTTGTCAATGCTTCCATCCATGAAACGGATAATTTTTCCCGCATATGACGCCATTACAGCATCATGGGTCACCATGACTATCGTGATACCACGGTCACGGTTGAAAACAGTCATAAGCTCCATGATTTCACGGCTCCGGGCCGAATCGAGATTTCCTGTTGGTTCATCGGCAAAGAGTACTTCAGGAGATGCAACAATGGCACGGGCTATTGCCACACGTTGCTGCTGCCCGCCCGAAAGTTCCGCCGGGGTATGGGTTTCCCAGCCATTGAGCCCAACAGCCTCGAGAGCATTGCGGGCCATTTCCCGGCGCTCTGAAGCAGGTGTTCCGCGATAGATGAGAGGCAGTTCGACGTTCTCCAAAGCTGACGTGCGGTTTAAAAGATTGAACCCCTGAAAGACAAATCCCAGATAATTACGGCGCAAAAGAGCACGCTGATCACGGGACAGTTTTCCAACTTCAACCCCTTTAAACTTGTAGGTGCCGGAGGACGGGGTGTCAAGGCAGCCAAGGATATTCATGCATGTTGACTTGCCTGATCCGCTCGGGCCCATTACCGCAACGAAATCTCCATGTTCAATACGCAAATCGATACCCTGCAGCGCGCTGACCGCTGCCGTGCCGGTTCCATAAACCCTGGTCACACCATTCAGCTCTATGACAGGATACATATCCCCGGTTCCGGAGGGATGAGTGATCATTGTCCGGTCCTTATCGTGTCAACAACCACCTTCATACCAGGCTCAATTCCCCCGCTGATTACTTCCGTCATTATTCCGTCGCTCTCGCCGATTATCACAGGAACCTCGTTAAGATCCCCGTCCTTAAGAGCCCATACTATTGCTTTTTTCCTGTCGGCTTTTGTCTCCTTTTTCTGTTTTGTCTGTGGTCGTCTGGGTCTGGGAAAGAGTTTGCCAATAATGCTGCTGTTCCCGGATATTGTTTCATTATCTTTTGCCGGAGGAGTAAAACGGAGGGCGGCATTCGGCAGCAGAACCGCGTTTTCAATTTTATTTACCACAATTCCTGCTGTGGCGGTCATTCCCGGCCTCAGGGATAAGTCTGAATTATCGACATCCAGTATGGTTTCATACGTTACAACTCCGCTTACTATTTTTGATCCGTAGCGGACCTGAGTAATCTTAGCCGTAAAAACTCGGTCCGGATAACCATCAACCGTAAATGTGGCCTTTTGATTCTTCTTTACCTTGTCGACATCGGCTTCATCAACATCAACACGGAGTTCCATCTTGGTAAGATCTTCGGCAAGTGTGAACAAAACAGGCGCCTGCAACGATGCCGCTACGGTCTGCCCGGGTTCAACGGAACGCTTCAGGACAACGCCCTTAATCGGTGAATAGATTACTGCTTTCGACAGATCGGTCTGGACAATCCTTAGGTTGGCTTCAGCCTGCGATACGGAAGCTCTCGCTGATGTTTCATCGGCCAATGAACGTTCTAGAGCCGCTTCCGCTGCTTCGATATCCTGCTGGGACGACAATTTACCGCCGCTCAATTCTCCAACCCTCTTCAGTCGTTCCAGTGAAGTACCAGCCTCCTTAACTGTCGCCTGTACCTGCCTCACCTTGGCTATTGCCGCTTCCAGCGAAGCTTTACTCTGCTGAACCTGGGCCTCAAGCCTTGAAGTATCGAGTCTTGCCAGAACCTGGCCGACTTTCACAAAATCGTTATAGTCCGCTTCGACCGTCCTTATGATCCCTGAAAGCTCAGAGCCGACTTCCACCTGATTGGTTGGCTGAAGCGTGCCGGTTGTAGCTACACTGACAATGAGCTCCCCGCGCTGTACGGTTTCAGTCTTATATTCCACCTTGTCGGCGCTGTCACCTGTTCCCAGTTTTATCGCCGCGAATACTGCAACGATTGCTATTGACAACCAGACAATCCAGCGCATCAGGTGTTTGCCGCGGCCTGATTTTGAACCGATATTCAAGGTCCGGTTTATATCGGAATTGTTTACTGTGTTCAAGCTGTTCATATTATCAAATCCCTATTTCCTCGTTGGAGGCTCCGCTCTGTTAGTAATTTATTTGGAGCCGGACACTATTTATCATTCTCCGCATTGATATCTGCAGGAGCCAGAGAGGTCCAACCACCTCCAAGAGCTTTATAAAGTCGAATCAGGTTGGATATGATATTCCCTTCGCTCTGAATCAACTGATCTTCAAATGCCAGAAGCGACCTTTGCG
>JAUPLM010000365.1 GCA_030836965.1 Thermodesulfobacteriota bacterium
ACAATCCGATCGCGGGCATTTTAAATCTTATTCTCCTTATCAAGCGCATAATCAGGGAGAATCCCGTCGGTCTGGATGACCTTGCGGAATTTTCACGCTATCTTGATCTTATGGAAAATGAAACCCGGCGAACCAGCCGGATCGTATCCTACCTCCTTGCCTTCTCCAGGCAGAACAAGATGGAGCTCAAACCGTTAAACCTGAATAATCTTATTGAGCATAATCTTTTTTTAAATTCAAATCTTCTCAAGATCAACAATGTCAAGGTCCAGTACCGTCCCGATAAAAATCTTCCCGACGTAATAGGTTCGGAAGATCAGCTCCAGCAGGTTATAATGAATCTCGTATCAAACGCGGTCGAGTCGGTTGAATCAAAGGGGAAGGGCATTCTGACGATCGAAACAAAATATTTCCCCAGAAAAGAGAGGATTGCGGCAACATTTAAAGATACAGGGATAGGAATACCTCAGGAAAACCTCACCAGAATTTTCGAGCCTTTTTTTACAACTAAAAAACAGGGAAAAGGCGTCGGGCTCGGCCTCTCACTTGCATACGGGATTGTTCAGGATCACGGCGGGGCCATACATGTTGATTCAAAAATCGGGAAAGGAACTGTTTTCAAAATAGATCTTCCACTCAAACATTAATCTTATACTTCCTAAATCTACGGGGGTTTATTTATGAACAGCGCAAGGATCCTTGTTGTCGACGATGAACTGATCATGAGAGAATCGCTCGCCGGCTGGCTGCAGCGGGATGGCCACGAAGTCAGGACTGCATCAAGCGGCGAAATCGCGCTTGAGACGGTCAAAGAGAAACGCTTCGATATACTTCTGGTCGATATCAAGATGGAAGGTATCAGCGGCCTTGATGTCCTGAAAACGGTAAAGGAAAATGATCCTGACGTTGCAATAGTCATGATCACGGCCTACGGTTCCATACAAACCGCGATCGAAGCCATAAAAAACGGGGCGTATGATTATCTTTTAAAGCCGTTTGATCCGCACGAACTCGGAGTCCTTATCGATAAAATCCTTGAAAATCAGGCTCAGGCAAGGGAGAATCTTTACCTGAGGGAACAGTATAAGGAAAGAACAAGATTCGAAAGCCTCATCGGACAATCGCGGGTCATGCAGGAAATATTTGAACTCATCCAGAATATTTCTCCCACAAATTCGACCATCCTTATAACCGGTGAAACCGGCACGGGAAAAGGCCTTGCGGCTAAAGCTATCCACTCCCACAGCCCCAGATGCCACGGCCCGTTTGTTGTTGTAAACTGCGGGGCGATACCTGAACACCTGATGGAAAGCGAACTGTTCGGATATCAGAAAGGAGCGTTCACCGATGCCAAATCGACCAAAAAAGGGCGGCTTGAAATGGCTCACGGAGGAACCCTCTTTCTGGATGAAATCGGGGAGATCAGCATGAGAATGCAGATAGATCTGTTAAGGGTTCTTGAAGACCGGATATTTTACAGAGTCGGAGGGACCCAGCCGATGGAAGCCGACTTCAGGGTAATTGCCGCCACAAACAGGAATCTTCAGGAAGCTATAAAAGACGGGCTGTTCAGGGAAGACCTTTATTACCGGCTTAATGTCATTTCATTTAAAATGCCCTCTTTGAGCGAACGGAAAGAGGATATCCCCCTCCTGGCCGAACATTTTCTGCATCGTTTTTCACAGGAAACAAACAGGCAGATAGACGGGATAAGCCGTGAGGCAATGGATGAAATGATGCTTTATGAATGGCCGGGAAATGTGAGAGAACTCGAAAATGCCATAGAGCGATCAGTGGTTATAACCAAAAAAAGAAAAATTTCCCCCGGAGATCTGCCCATTTTCCCGCCAGGCGAAACCTGCATTTCATCCGACAGAACAATTGAGGGTGTTGAAAAGGCTCATATTATCAGGGTGCTCCATGAAAACGGATGGAACATATCTAAAACAGCCAAAGAGCTTGGAATAGACCGGTCCACCTTATACGGCAAAATCAAACGCTACAAAATAGACAAATGCTGATTAGAAGATAAGCTTGAACATGAATCCCGCACATACCATCCTTATCTCTCCGATAGGCGATTTTGATTCCGAAATAACCGAATCGGTCGAAAAAGTAATAAAACGCATTTTCGGTTTTACGGCAACCATACTGCCTCTTTTCGAAAATGCGGGCTTTGCATTCGATTCCATACGAAACCAGTATCACTCGACGCCGATTCTGGATAAGCTTGAAAGCTGCGCGCCTGCCTTCGCGCTCAAAGTCATTGCCATCACGGATGTGGATCTGTTTATTCCTGTTTTAACTCACGTCTACGGGGAAGCGCAGCTTGGAGGAAGAACCTGCATTGTTTCAACGCACAGGCTGAAAGGCCCGTTTCTGCCGGTGCGCGTTAACAATTCTCATATTCAAAGAATAGTAAAGGAGGCGGTACACGAACTGGGCCATACTTTCAGCCTGCGTCACTGCAGGGAGCATTCATGCATAATGCATTATTGCCGCACGGAACTTGATGTTGACAGAAAATCGGATCAGCTTTGCCGGTATTGCCGGATACTCTTGGACGATGAGATCAAAAAAATAAATAAGGGGTCCTATGTTCAAGAAATTGGTTTATGAGTTCTGGTTAAATCAGATGCTATATTTGAGTGCGATGTCCAAAGTTCGATGTCCGAATTTGCCTTTCACTCGAACCCCTGAATCCTCGAATCCTTGAACCCTTTCTCCCAAATCAGGTGCGTAGGAAAAGCCCTGTTAACTTTTCCCAGCCCAGCTGCGGCATATTTCCATAAATATCT
>JAUPLM010000366.1 GCA_030836965.1 Thermodesulfobacteriota bacterium
CAAAGTCTTTATGGACCAGTCACGGGATATGTCCGCAATCTGGCCCCAGTTGGAGCTTAAGATCATTCGTGTCATGACAATGAAAGTGACCAGACTGACAAAAAGCGCCGTGATAACTTTCGTCAATCTTCGTTTCGGCAGCTCAAGCTCAAGCGCCGGGGAGAGCATGATGGCAAAAATATATGTCATGCAGATGGCCCCGACATAAATCAAAAGCTGCATCATGGCCACGAACTGGCTTCCCAGAAAAAGGTATATTCCGGTTATACCGAGCATGGCCAGAGCGAGCCCCAGTATGTTATGCACGATATTTCTGGGAACGACCGCCAGCAAAGCTCCGGCAACCGTAATTCCCGCCATGAGCCAGAAGGCTCCCCGCGCCACCATTACCGGAGAAATTATGTCGGAAATGGTGATCATGGCCTTTCCTCCAACCGTTTCATAATATCAATAACCCCGTCCCAGCGCGAAATGCAGGCAAGCTCATATTCATGTGAGAAGGTAAGGGTTTTTTCCGGGCATACATCAACGCACAATCCGCAGAGACTGCATTTGGTAAAATCAATGTAATATTTTCGCCCGTATTTCCTCTCCCCGGCCTTTTCCTTCTCTCCCTGCACCTTAATGACATGAGAAGGACAGGTGCGCATGCATAACCCGCAGGCTATGCAGTGATGACTTTTCGTGTCATCAAAATAAATGGCCTCGATATGTCCCCGGAAGTTTGGAGTCATGGTAAGCTTCCGGCGCGGGTACTGGACCGTTACAATCGGCACGAAGAGCCGCTTTAATGTGATCCCCATACCGATCAAAAGGCTTTTTGATCCTGTAAGGATCTCTTTGATGTATTCTTTTAATCCGGACAATGAACTCATATTCAAAGCACCTTGAGCAGAACGGCTGTAACCATAAGGTTGAGAAGCGCGGCCGGGATCATGAATTTCCACGCGAAATTCATTAGCTGATCGAAACGAAGCCTCGGGAATGTCCACCGCACCCAGATGATTACAAATATAAGGATGTACACCTTGACCATGAACCAGATCAGTCCCGGGAAAAACGGCCCGTGCCAGCCGCCGAAAAAGAGTACCGCCCCCATGGAGGCGGCAATAAACATATTCGTATATTCCGCAAGGAAAAACAGAGCGAATCTCATGCCTGTGTATTCGGTATGGAATCCTGAAACCAGTTCAGATTCCGCTTCCACAAGGTCGAACGGCGCCCGGTTTGTTTCGGCGGTCGTCGAAATAAAGAATATAATGGCCGCAACAGGCTGATAAAAAATAAACCAGACGCCGGATTGCGCCGCTGTTATTTCACTCATCTTGAATGAGTTGGTCATTATAATAATCGACATGGTTGAAAGCAGAAGAGGTATTTCATAGGCTACATTCTGGGCTACCGCCCGAACGGCCCCGATCAGGGCGTATTTATTATTGGAGGCCCAGCCCCCCATCAGGATGGATAAAACCGTGAGGCTTGAAAAGGAGAATATGAGCAGGATGCCCACATTCATCTCACGAACCTGCATCATGGGGCTGAAAGGAATGACCACAAAACAGACAATGGCCGGAATAATGATTATTATCGGAGCCAGCCAGAAAAGAAATTTGTCCGCAAGTTTCGGAGTTATCATCTCCTTGCCCATAAGTTTTACGGCATCTATGAGCGTCTGGAGTATTCCGTGAGGACCGACTTCCATAGGCCCGGGGCGAAGCTGTATATGGCCTGCCACTTTTCGCTCCAGCCATACGAGGAAAGCGGAATTGAGCGGAACAAAGACCAGGATGATCAGTATACCTGTTACAGCCGCCGTCAGATCACGGCCGAGAAACCCGTAAATTTCTTTTATGATGGGAAGCTGAGTAATATTCACCTGTCTATCTCCGGCACGACCACATCAATACTGCCAAGGGTTGCTATGCAATCCGCTATGAAATTTCCGGGGAGAATCCTGGTCAGCACAAACAGGTTTGAAAATGAAGGTGTGCGCACCTTTATACGGTAGGGAATCCGTGTTCCATCACTTACGATATAGTACCCGACAGCACCGCGGGCGCTCTCAAAGGCGAAATAACAATCCCCGGCGGGCGGGTCTATAAAAAGCGGTACCTTAGATCGGATCGGACCCTGAGGAAGGCCGTCCAGCGCCTGCTCGATAATGTTCATGCTCTGTTCCATTTCCGCCATCCTGACCTGGTACCTGGCCATGACATCCCCTTCCTTCCGGACAGGAATCTCAAAATCAAACTCAGGGTAAACGGAATAAGGCTCGTTTTTACGGACATCGTAACCGACTCCGGAACCGCGCAGAGTGGGGCCCGTGACCCCGAAATCAAGTGCCGTATCTTCCGTAATGATTCCTATTCCCCTGGTGCGCTTGATGAATATGATATTTTCGGTAATCAGGTTATGATAATCGCTGAAGCGTCCGCGCAGCCGGTCGATGAATCGCCGGGTTCCATCGCAAAATTCCCGGTCTATGTCATTCCGCACACCGCCGAACCGGTTGTAACAATAAGTAAGGCGCGATCCAGCTACCCTTTCCAGCAGGTCAAGAACATGTTCACGGTCATCCCACCCGTAAAGAAAAGGGGTAAAGGCGCCGATGTCCATTACAAAAGCCATGATTCCGAGCAGATGACTCGATATCCTGTTCAGTTCGGATGTGATGACGCGGATATATTCGGCTCTTTCAGGAACCTCTATTCCACACAATTTCTCAACGGCCATGCAATACCCGTGATTATAGATAAGCCCAGACAGGTAATCGATGCGTGATGTATTCGGCAGGAACTGTTCCCAGATCCGGTTCTCCGCCATTTTTTCATGGCCTCTGTGGGAGTAGCCGACAATCGGTTCGGCTTCTACCACCACTTCGCCGTCCAGTTTCATCAGGAGGTGAAGCACTCCGTGAGTGCTCGGATGCTGGGGGCCGAGATTGAGCTGATAGACCCTTTCATTTATGGTGGTGTCGTCTATTGTTTTGATGTTCAGCATAGGATATCATCTATTTCTTCCGTCAGCTTCGTTTTGCCGAAGCTCTTCAATAACGGAAAATAATCGGCATTATCGGGATTCAGTATCCGCCTTAAATCCGGATGATCCAGGAAGCGGATGCCGAAAAAATCATAGATTTCACGCTCCAGCCATATGGCTTCGGGATAAACCGAAGAGACCGACCGGGGTGAAGCTTCTTTTGATATCCGGATACGGGCAACTAAACGGCAGAAATCCTGATGCCAGGTCGAATAGAAATAGACGAGTTCAAAAGAATCCGGAAAATCCACGGCGGTAATGGTCTCAAGATAAAAGCGCTTCTCCTTCATTACAGAAGCAACTCTAAGCATTCCGGCATCGCTCAGACGCACCTCCAGGTGACAGCCTGTTTTTGCATAATCGCCTGAGATTATCCGTTCCTCCGGCAATGCGCCGCTCAAACTATTTTTTAGCTCTCCGAGCAGCTTTTTCCGCTCTTCGGTTGGCATCGATTGTACCTTTTGTTATCTTTTTTTGTAATTGAAGTAATCCCTGGATAAGCCCTTCCGGACGCGGCGGACATCCGGGAACATAAATATCTACAGGAAGTATCTTGTCCGCCCCGTTAACTATGGCATACTGCCCTTCATAGGCGAAAGGACCTCCGGAAATGGCACAGTTGCCCATCGCAATGACCCACTTGGGTCCCGGCATCTGTTCCCAGAGGGTTTTGATGGTCGGCACGAATTTATGGGATATTGTTCCGGCCACGATCATTACATCGGATTGGCGGGGTGTGGACCTGAAGATGATCCCGAAACGGTCCAGATCGAAACGGGCCATGCCCGCGGCCATCATCTCTATGGAGCAGCAGGCTATCCCGAAGGTCATCGGCCAGAGGGAATTGACTCTGGCAAGGTTGAGCAGATCCTGCAGGACGGCAAATCCCAAAATGGCCGGGCTTTCCTTTAATTGCGCCGAATGATCATTCGGCGGCATGCATATGGGCGATCTTTCATCTACCGCCATATGAAGGCTCCTTTTCGCCAGGCATAAACAATGGCAAGCGATATCAGAAAGAGAAAGAGAATCAAACTTGTAAGTTCGTCGAAACCGGTTCCTCTCTGATAGACTAGAAGGACCGGAAAGAGATAAAGAACATCCACATCGAAGGCCAGAAATATGAGTGCGAAAAGATAATAGGAAGCCCCGAACTGCATCCATGCGGTCTTTATCGGAGCCATCCCGCTTTCATAGGTAGCCGTCTTTTTCTCTCCCATGAAACTTGGGCCGATCAGCGCATTGAAGGTGACCATTATAAGTGATAATGCGATAGATATGATAAAAAACAGGAAAACAAAGAAAAAATCGTATAAACCCGATTGCATCATCTGGGTAAACATCTAATATAACCTCTTATTTACATAAAAAAGTCATAACAGCTTATATGATTTTATATCAGTATTAAACTGTTTAAAATACCCCTTGTCAAGAATTAAAACATAAAAAATTTCCCCGTAATTTATCTTCTGCGGTTCATTATAAAAATATGATTCATGGTTTCGATACCTTTTAAAGCGATTGAGTTTCTCAGGCAGATTATAGATGGATCAGAAAAGTGAAATAGATGTTGCCGGGTTCGTAAAAAGTCTTACCAAACGGCTTTGAGCTTTTGGGAAACAGATTTGTACGGTACCATCAGATTGACGGGTTATTCAATGAGCCTTAATCCGTAAAGACTTCCGGATCGGATTTTCTTTCCCGGATATGGGAAAGCGTAATTTTCACAAAGTCGTCAACTGAGATTCCGTATCTTATGTTGCCGCTTAAGGATCTCACGGAAACAGTCCCGGATTCCTTCTCTTTTGCTCCGCATGTAATTATCAGGGGAACGTGGCTGATCTGGGCGTCTCTTATTTTTTTCTTAAGGCTTTCGGTTCTTCCGTCAATCTCCGTCCGGATTCCCTCTTTTTCAAGAATGGACTGAATCTCTTTCGCGTACGATACAAGCTCGTCATTTATCGGAAGGAGTACCGCTTGTACGGGAGCCATCCAGACTGGAAAACGACCCGCGAAATGTTCTATCAATATTCCGAAGAACCGCTCTATGGATCCGTAAATAACTCTGTGAATCATTATGGGGCGGCGTCTTTCATTATCTTTGTCCACATAAGTAAGATCGAACCTTTCGGGCAATGCCATGTCGAGCTGTATCGTACCGCACTGCCATGTTCTCCCGAGGGCATCCTTGATATGGATATCTATTTTTGGGCCATAAAACGCACCGTCCCCTTCATTCGTTTTATAATCCATGCCGTAAGCTGCAAGCGCCGATTTCAGACCTTCCGTGGCGACACTCCATTGCTCGTCCGTTCCTATCGATTTTTTAGGTCGTGTTGAGAGCTCAAGATGGAAGCCAAGGCCGAATGTGCTGTATATTCTCTCCACGAGTTTCAGAACTCCAAGTATTTCCCCCTCAATCTGGTCCGGCGTCATGAAGATATGCGCATCATCCTGGTGAAAGGCTCTCACCCTGAATAGGCCCGATAAGACTCCGCTTAATTCATGCCTGTGGACCAGGCCTATTTCAGCGGCTCTCAAAGGAAGATCCTTATACGAATGGGGTTTCATGGCATATAGAAGCATCCCTCCGGGGCAGTTCATCGGCTTTATAGCGTACTCGGTCTCATCAACTACGGATGTGTACATGTTTTCGCGGTAATTTTCCCAGTGCCCGCTTCTTTCCCACAGGCTCCGGTTAAGCATGATAGGTGTCTTTGTTTCAACATAACCCGCTGTCCTGTGCTCTGTTTTCCAGTAGTCGATCAGGGCTCCCCATATATTCATCCCTTTAGGATGAAAAAAGGGCATCCCGGGAGCCTCATCGTGAAAACTGAAAAGATCGAGGGCTACCCCTATCTTGCGGTGGTTCCTCTTTATAGCCTCTTCGATAAAATGAAGATGATCATCGAGCTCTTTTTTCGAGAAAAAGGCCGTACCGTAAATCCGCTGCAACTGGGCTTTCGTCTGGTCCGCTCTCCAGTATGCTCCCGAAACCTTCATGAGCTTTATGGCTTTTATGAAACCGGTATGGGGCAGATGGGGTCCGCGGCATAAATCGGTAAAATCGCCCTGTTCGTACAAAGAAATGGTTCCATCTTTTAAATCCGAGATCATCTCAAGCTTGTAAGGCTCGTTTTTGTAGAA
>JAUPLM010000367.1 GCA_030836965.1 Thermodesulfobacteriota bacterium
CTTCAGTTATCGGAAACATTTCACTTGCGAAGACGCGGGTGGAATCCGGGCATAAGATATTCGATCTGTTGTGCGCGGCGGAAGAGGCCTCTATGGAAGCCCGGCGGCTTACAGGGCAGTTGCTGACCTTTGCCAGGGGCGGTGCGCCGGTAAAAGAGACGGCCTCAGTTGCGAACCTGATTAAAGAATCTTCTCTATTTACTCTCAGAGGTTCAAAATCAGGATGCGAGTTTTCAATAGCGGAAGACCTCTGGCCGGTTGAGGCCGATTTGGGGCAGATAAGCCAGGTCATCAGCAATATTTTAATAAATGCTGATCAGGCTATGCCGGATGGCGGGATTATTCAGGTTAAAGCCGGGAATACGATATTGGATGAAAGGCCGGGTTTGCCTTTAAGTCCGGGAAGATACATCCGCATATCGATAACAGATCAGGGTTCGGGAATAGACGAAAAGTATTTTTCAAAGATATTCGATCCGTATTTTACCACAAAGCGGACAGGAAGCGGATTAGGGCTTGCTACCGCCTATTCCATCGTCAAAAAACACAAAGGTCATATTACCGTGGACTCCCGTCCGGGATCCGGAACTACGTTTGATATATATCTGCCTGCTTCAGATAAGGCTGTTCCGGTAAAAGAAGAAACCGATCTCTTGCCAGGCCGCGGAAAAATTCTTTTGATGGATGATGACAGCGCGCTGAAGGCCATGACAGGGGAGATGCTGGAGGTTCTGGGTTATGAGGCGGAATTCGCGGCAGACGGTGTTGAAGCGATAAATATGTTCACAGAAGCCCGGAAATGCGGAAAACCGTATGATGCGGCCATTCTGGATCTTACGATACCCGGTGGTATGGGAGGAAAGGAGACGATAAGGAAACTGCTGGAACTGGATCATGAATTAAAAGCCATTGTATGCAGCGGCTATTCGGATGATCCGGTCATGGCAAACTACCGTGAATATGGCTTTAAAGGCATCATGCCGAAGCCGTTTGATTTGCAGGCGCTTGGAAGAGTGTTGAATGAAGTATTGAAGGCCGAAAATCGAATATAGAATATAGAATACCGAAAATCGAATATAGAACATCGAATATCGAATATCGAAAAACGTAAAGCGAAGTTCGATGTCCGATATTCGAAATTCGATATTCGGGTAAGGAGGTTATATGAGAAAGGTAACAACAGTCATGGCATGGATCATTCTTTGCGGCCTTCTTATATCCGGCTGTGGAGAGGCGCCGCTTCCGAAAGCCCCCGACGAAGTGAAGCTGCAGTTAAAATGGCTGCACCAGGCGCAGTTTGCCGGCTTCTACATGGCGCAGGAGAAGGGCTACTATGCGGAAGAGAATATAAAAGTTACCTTTCTTGAAGGCGGGCCGGATGTAGATATCGCTGGGAGCGTCATTTCCGGAAAGACCGATTTCGGTGTGATGACCCCGGAGTACATTCTGACAAACCGCAGCATGGGAGCGCCGCTTACCGCTCTGGCGGCCATATACAGGCGCAGCGCGGTTGTTTTTGCAGCCCGCGCCGATTCGGGAATTGTGAGACCGTCCGATTTCAGGGGAAAGACAGTAGCTGCGGCCGGGCAGGGCGGTTCAATGGAATTTGAGCTGCAGTTGCGGGCCATGATGAGGAAGTTGAAACAGGATATCTCGAAAGTAAAAATCGTTTCCTACGATCCGGCATACGCGAGCTTTTACAGCGGAGAAGCGGAAATTACCGCCGCATATTATACAGGCGGCATCATCAAAATACGGAAAAAAGGAATGAAGCTCAACCTGATATGGCCCAGCGACTACGGTGTCAATTTTTATTCCGATGTTCTGGCTGCAACCGATAAGATGATTTCGGAGAATCCCGATCTTGTGAAACGATTCATGCGCGCCACTCTCAAAGGATGGCAGGATGCCATGGAGGATTACAAACAGGCTGTGACTGTTTCATTGCAATATGCCCGGGATAAGGACCCCGGTAATCAAACGGCTATGATGGAGTCGATGCTCCCGCTGGTTCACACGGGAGAGGATCATATAGGCTGGATGAAACCTGAAGTCTGGCATGAGATGTATGACACGATGCTGACGCATGGCCTGCTTGAAAAGCCTGTCGATGTCGATAAGGCTTATAGCACGCAGTTTATAAAGGAAATCTACGGAGGAAAAGCCGGATGAAACTTGCAACCAGGCTGACCATACTTTTCCTCCTTACGGCTATCCTGCCGACGGCAATCGTTGGATACCTGGGTTACGACATCGGGAAGAGGGCTATCCTGCAGCAAACAACCGACTATCTAATAACCATCAACGTCCTGAAGAGCAGGGAACTTGAAAGATGGATTGAAGAGGGCAAAAACAGCATCGAGGAGCTGGCCCAGCGGCCCCTGGTAAGACAAAACGCATCGGTTATGGCCGCGTCCCATCATATGCCGGATACTTTATACCGCAGGGCGCACAGTGACATACTTGAGAATCACCTGAAGCCGCGTCTTAAATACGGAATTT
>JAUPLM010000368.1 GCA_030836965.1 Thermodesulfobacteriota bacterium
AATCAGGAAATCGGCAATTTTGGGCAAGCTCAAGAAAATCAAGGGATTGCGCGGAGACGTACACATAGAACTTCGCACAAGAAATCCCGCAGATTGAAACAGAGATCGCCCAAAAGGGCCTTTTCCGGATGGAAACTAACTACGTTGACTTTTCAATGACCGGCTGTTATTATAACCCAATGGAATCAGGAAATATAGTTGAGTATATAGAATCGCAGAAAATCATTTGTGCGGTTGTTTTAGAGGTTAAAAATCAAAGGCTTAAGCTCTTAACCGAAACGGACCGGGAAGTTAACCTTTCCTTGCAAAGGCTTTCTCACAAGTGCAAAACCACCCTTAACCTCTCTATGGGCAGAAACAGGATTGTGGAGGCCCTCAGGGAAATTTCGAACAGACGAAAATCACTTACAAACAGCATAAATATCAAAAGTATATGGGAAGTTCTTAACCAGGCTCAGGAGTGGATAGATCTTCCGGCAATGACTCGTCTCTGTTTTCCTGAAAATACTACCGATGATCATGAATCTGCCGTAGTAAGAGCTTTTTTCAGCAACAGGATGTATTTCAAATTTGATTACAACAGGTTTTTTCCGAATTCCGCAGAAACTGTTGAGCAGCTTGATGCAAGGGAAAAAGAGAGCGAAAGGAAAAACAGGCTGATTGCGGAAGGAAGCAGATGGGTCAGGGAAACAATCAGGAAACCTTCATTACCGGCCGTTCTTGACGACAAGAGCAGGGAATTTGCAGAGATTCTAAAATCGCTGTATACTCTCGGAAAAGAGAGCAGCCATTATACGATCGGGAATGCAATTTTGGAAAAAGCAGGCATAGACCCGGGCGAAGGACTTTTCCGTCTTTTTGTCCGGCTCGGCATATTCGATGAGAACGAAAACATAGATCTCTACAGGCTGGGTATACCTGTTTCTTTCCCGGAACCGGTATTGGACATGGTAAGCACAACGATCTTATCTCCGGGGACTTTTTCTTCAGAAGGAAACCGGACCGACCTGACCGACCTTCCTGTAGTCACAATTGACGGCCAGGCAACGCTTGATTTTGATGATGCTCTGAGCATTGAAGATATGGGAGATCATTACCGCGTCGGCATACATATAGCTGATGTGGCTCATTTTATAAAAAAAGGGGACATTATCGATCAAGAGGCGCAGATCCGTGGAAGTTCGATTTATATGCCCGACCGGAAAGTGCCTATGCTTCCAGCATCCTTTGCCGAAGACTTCTGCAGCCTTAAAGCCGGCGAGCTGCGTCCATGCATAAGCATAATGGCAAACATCAAGCCCTCGGCCGATATCACCGGATATGATATTTTCCCGAGCTTAGTCAGGGTCAAGCACCAGATGACCTATTATGACGCAAACAATGCTGTTGAAGATAATAAAGGCATAGCCATACTCTGTGATCTGGCGAAAAAATTCCGTCAAGCGAGACTCGGTTCGGGAGCCGTTCACATAACAATGCCCGATATCAATATATGGATTGATGAAAACGGGGTAATCTCCGTGAACAGAATAAACAGGGAGAGTCCCGGCAGGATGATGGTATCCGAGATCATGATCATGGCCAACTGGCTCATGGCAAAGTTTCTTGCCGAAAATAATACTCCGGCCGTTTTCAGAACACAGCCCGGCCCGAGAGACCGTCTTTATAAAGGAGAAGAAGGCACACTGTTCCAGAACTACATGCAAAGACGGCTTTTGAGCAGGTTCGTTCTTGGTTCCAGGCCTGAACGCCACTCGGGACTCGGACTCGATTGCTATGTTACGGCGACTTCTCCTATAAGAAAATATTATGATCTCATTACCCAGCGCCAGATACGGGCTATACACGGTCTCGATACGCCGTATTCGCAGGAAGAGATAGACGGACTGATACGGCAGGTCGAACAGCCGATGGCGAATGTGTCGGTAATCCAGTCAAAAAGAAACAGGTACTGGCTGCTTAAATATCTTGAAAAGAGGACCGGGCAGAAGGAAGAAGCCATTGTTCTCGGTAAAAGGAAAAACTGCTACCAGATACTCATACCCGAATACATGCTGGAATGCGAGCTTCCATCCTCAAGCGGGATAGACCTGAAGCCGGAAGATCTTATCCAGGTTACAATAATGCATGTTAACGCAAGAAGAGATGTTCTTTCCGTCTTCATGGGATGAAGCATAAAAAGATAAGACAGGTTAATATTTGACTTTAAACCGGTTTTCTAATAGATTATGGTTTAAATCGTTATCTGTTCTGCAAATTCCTCAAATACAGTATCTTTAAGACAGGAGGTTTAACATTGAGCGATCCTGCCGAAAGACGGACACATTACAGGATGGATGTAAAATGGCCCGTTACGATTATAATGAACAACGGAGCCGTTGAGGGTGAAACGACGAATATAAGCGCTCAGGGTGTCTCAATATCCTGTGATGAACCTCTCATTCTGAATCAAATATACACATTGCATATAAGGCCTCCTGATTATGATGCCATAGAGGTCTCAGGAAAAGTCGTCTGGTCGGATGTTTACGCAATAGACGGGCAAAATCAGACGGTAGGCATAGGGGTCTGCATCGTTGAAATTTCGGATAAAGATCACAGCTATTTCAAAGATATTGTTGCCACAACTGCGGGATAATTCTCTTCCGGTATATACATCACAAAATAATTTCTACTATTTCATCCGCGTCCCGAATGTATTTTACGCATAATATTCCGTCTTGCCGAAAACGGCAAGGCAGATTCTGTCTATTATCTCCATCTTTCCAAGCGCTGCCTCCTTATCTACCGATACCGGCCTCACTCCCTGCATAAGAAGCGTTTCAATATTGTTCTTTAAAAGCAGCTCTTCAAACCTATCGGCATTCATCAGGCTACGGAAAGAGGCGGCTTTTTTTCCCGATAATGCATTGTAAATATCACTCCCGTCATCCGTTTCCTGCAGAATTTCCATGGCCGATTCGAGACAAACATCAAATATACTTTCCTCTTCAGAGCCCATCTTTTCAAAAAAAAGGCAGAGGAAACCGAGCCTCGTCCCCGCAAACTCTTTCCGGGCATTCCGCATTCTGACCCTGGCAAGAGTCCTCGATCTGTCAGAGGCGATAAATTTAACAGCTTCCGCGAGCTTATCATGAAGCTTTACGGAGATATTGAGTCTATCTATAAATTCGCCCAGAAGAACCGGCGTTACCGGTACTTTTATAGTTCCTCGTTCATCAGGGAATATTATTTTGCCATGGATTTCACGCTCTGATAAATACCCGGCAACCCTCTTTACATCTTCTTCCGTAAAATCAGCTTCCTCAAGAAATTCTTCGATAAGAATCTGCATCGATTCATCAGGGGAAAAGATCAATCTTAAAAGAGTCTCTTTTTCAAAACCGGATTCGCCGGTTAATATCTTCTCAATATCCTCTTTCGAGGGGTTTGAAAAAGTTGAATCAATGTAATGCAGAACCTTACTGTCAATGCTGAAGCCGTTTTGAAACAGTTCTTCTATTTTTCCCGCGCCTTTCAAAGTTCTTTCATCCCCGGTTTCCATGTTCAGTGCTATAAAAAGAAAGCGGATATTTTGTTGATTATCTGCTGCTTCGGAAGGGCTCCGACAAGTGTATCTTTAAGTTCCGCTCTGTCAAAGAGAAGCATGGTGGGGATGCTGGAGATATTATATTTTGCGGAAGTAAGCGGGTTTTCATCAACATTCAGTTTGCATATCCTGATCCTCCCGGAGTACTCCGCGGCAATCTCATCCATAACCGGCCCTATCATTCTGCACGGCCCGCACCACGGAGCCCAGCAGTCAAGCAGGACGGGAACCGGGGATTTCAGCACCATTTCGCTGAAATTATTATCGGTTACGGCAAGAGGTTTTCCAACGAAAAGATCTTTCACGTCAAGTAATGCCGAGCACCTGCCGCATTTTGCGGTTAAACCCGGCTTATCTGACGGGATCCTGTTCTTTGTCCCGCAGGCTGAACATCTGATATTTACCGTGTTTTTTTTCATCATTCGTTCTCCTGACTCCTGCTGTCAATAGCAGACAGCAATCTGTTTGTTTATGCCGCTTTTAAATGCAAGAATAAAATAAAATCAGCTATTGGTTTTCAGTTTACAGCGGGCGGTTAAAAAGACCATAAGGCTCGGTTTGAAACGAAAACAGAGCGCGTTACGGCGGCATATCAATTTGTTATGGTCTGACTCATTGTTTGCCAGTGTCTATGCTGTCTATGGGGACTTTTAAAACTTCGCGGCCCGAATTGTCGAAGCAACTGCAGCTCCTATCGCCGGAATCACGCGGAGGCATCCCGCTGCCCGCATATCCTTTTTGAGCGCAATAATCGCTGCACAGAATACTATCCGGCTTCGGCCCTATGTTTCCCACACTGAACTGGTGCAGGATCATTAAAAGAATAGGCGCGATTGTTACACCGATTGAAACAAGAATATGTTTCTTATTTAAATCCGGATTTTTTTCCAGTTTCTTCCCGGCAGCAAATCCAAAAATTACAGACGTAATCCATGCAATCAGGAAAGTAATCACGAACAGGATAGGGAGTACCTTTTCGATGGCGGCAGGCCATGGGTCGTCGCCGAAAAGATAAATCCAGGAGATTCCGGCTGCTGCCCCGAAAACAATAAAAGAGATAATCACGGAAACAAAAAATCCGGGTATGCCGAACAACAACGCATATAAATATCTTTTCTTCATTTTATGCCCTGCAGGCCGATTCAATTATTTGTAGTCTACTGCGCGGAAACTCAGGGAACAGCATTTTTTATTATATTATCAGGCCAGAATCAACAATCCGGCAACGGGAATTGCCAGGATAATTGTGCTTAGTATCAACCATCTGGACTTTTCGGGATTTTCTTTTTGCCCTTTTAAGCTTAATATCGCAGTGATTATCGCACCGATGCCGCTTAAAAGCGTGATGGTCAAAGCAATCAGGCCGCGGTCGCGGCAGCCAAATACTTGAACCGGGGTATAGGCTGCCGCAATAAATGCAAGCGGTAATATTGCAGGCAGCAAAACATGATAAATGATTCGATACATTAATCTCCAGCTTACTTATGGTTTATTTATGTCTGCGGCACCGTCACATATTTTCTATTACATTAAGTGCATATTACATGAATGGATCTTTCAGGGCATAACACCGTATTTCTTTAATTTCTTATGAAGGGTTCTTCTGGTTATGCCGAGCCTCCGGGCCGTTTCGCTTTTATTTCCTTTCAAAGATTCGAGGGTTTTTAATATCGTAGTCTTTTCAACTTCCTCAAGAGGCACGCTCAGGGTCTCTTCCGGTTGAGGACTCATGCCATCCGTCATATCCCCTGTAACTCCCGGAAGCGCCTTCTCATCGATATAATCCGACCGGGCAAGAACGACCGCCCTTTCAACCGCGTTCATCAGCTCCCGCACGTTTCCCGGCCAGCCGTATTTTACAATTCCGTCCATAGCCGCTGGAGTGAATCCCTTTATCTTTTTCCGGTTCTTTTCCGCAAACACATCAAGGAAGTTCTGGGCAAGGAGGGGGATATCCTCTCTTCTCTCTCTTAAAGGAGGTGTGTTCAGGCTCACGACGTTTAACCTGTAATAAAGGTCTTCACGAAAAGCTCCTGACGCGACCATCTCTTTAAGATCTCTGTTTGTCGCGGCAATAACCCTCACATCCGTTTTTACGGTATTCTCGCCCCCTACACGGGTTACCTCCCGCTCCTGTAGCACCCGCAGAAGCTTGACCTGCATCGCCGGGGGCATCTCGCTTATTTCGTCAAGCAGGATACTGCCTCCGTTTGCCTGTATGAAGCGCCCCTCTTTTCTTCTCTCCGCCCCGGTAAAAGAGCCCTTTTCATGGCCGAATAGTTCCGATTCAAGAAGGGTATCAGTAATAGCCGCGCAGTTTATTTTCACAAAAGGCCCGTCTTTTCTTGCGCTGTTGAAATGAATCGCGCCCGCGATAAGCTCCTTGCCGGTGCCCGATTCTCCTGTGATGAGCACGGTGGCTTCGGATGGAGCAACAAGGGCGATTGTCTCAAGGAGTTTTGCCATTGCAGAACTGCGTCCTATTATGTTCCGCCTGTCAAAACTGATCCCTAAATTTTCCTTGAGAATGCGGTTCTCTTCTTTAAGATTAATATGCTCCATGGCCCTTTCAAGGGAGAGCTTAAGCTTATCGAAGTCGATCGGTTTCGTAAGATAGTCATATGCCCCGTCTTTTATCGCCGAAACCGCGGATTCAACCGAAGAATATGCCGTCATGATTATAACGGGAACAGCCGGATTGAACGATTTGATCTCCCTGAGCGCCTCCGTTCCCGAGACCTTCAGCATCCTTACATCCATCAAAACAAGGTCGTAAGGTTCTTTCTTGACCTCCGCTATTGCGGTCGACCCGTCGTCAGCCTCCGAAATCTCATATCCCCAACCGCCGATAAGGGCGTGAAGCATCGTGCGGTGCGCGGTATCGTCGTCAACAACAAGTATTCTCTTTGTTTGCTTCATACCGGTATCATACCCGCCTTGCGCCGGGCAAAAAGATCGTAAAAGTCGTCCCTTCCCCGGGGCGGCTTTCAACAGCGATTTTGCCGTCGTGCGCTTCCAGTATATTGTAGACTATGGCAAGCCCGAGACCCGTTCCCGTCGCCTTTGTCGTAAAATACGGATCAAAAACACGGGGGATCTCCTTTTCACCGATACCCGAGCCCGTATCTGAAACTTTTATGATTGCCCCCCCTTCTCCTTCAGAAAGCGAAACGGTAAGCCTGCCGCCATTTTCCATCGATTCGATGGCATTAAGATAGAGGTTTAAAAGAACCTGATTGATTCTGTCCGTGTCTATAGCGATCTGAATCTCCTCCGGCGTGAATATAGTCTTTATTTCGATTTTCTTTTCCGAGGCGTCTCTCTCCAGAAGCTTAAGGGAATTTTCAATGACGGCACGGAGAGAAACAGGCTTTTTTGAAACGGAAACCGGCCTTGCCAGCTCAACAAGCTGACTTACAACCCGGTTCAGCCTGTCTACCTCCTGTATCATGATCCCTGCGATCTTCTTATCCTCCTCTTTCTCCTGCCTTTCCCTGAAATAGACAGCAAAACCCTTAATTGAGCTCAAGGGGTTTCTTATTTCATGCGCGACTCCTGCCGCCAGGCTGCCGAGTGATGCCAGGCGCTGGCTTCTTGCAACCTCCCTGCGAAGTGAGCGGACTTCACTCAAATCCTTAAAGAGAATTATATAACCGAGAGAATCGCCTTTTTCATCCTTCAGCTCGGTCGCGCTGACTTCAAGAGGCACGGCCTTTCCGTCTTTCAATATACATTCAATCTCAGTTTCAATGACTCCTTTCTCATCTTTCAAACCGTAAACAAGCTTCCATAAAGCCGGAGGAAGTATTTCTTCCGCTTCTTTTCCCGATATGTCCGGAGGTGAAACGGATAGAATCGATCCGGCAGTATTGTTCGACAAAGCTATCCTCTTGTTGCTGTCCACCGCGATGAGGCCTATCGGCATCTTCTCGACAAGATGATCCGAAAAAGCCTTTATCCGCGAAAGAGAAGCTTTTGCGCTCCTGTAGCTCTGGGCCATGAACAGAAGAACCACACCCGCAAAACCGATAAGAAGAAGTACAATCCCCATTACTACCGAGTGCTTCATATCTTCGATCCTGGCCTCTTCAACAGCCGACATATCAAGACCGACAAATATTATAAGATCCTCCTGCTTTGGATTTTCAATATTGCACTCCGGATTGAACCAT
>JAUPLM010000369.1 GCA_030836965.1 Thermodesulfobacteriota bacterium
GCGGAATGCCAAAACCCATTACCTCTCCCAAGCCTGAATTGGAGATATTCAAAGTTCTTGATATGTTAGCATGTAAATATCCAGTTTTATCTGATTTGAAGTGGAAGCAGGCAACGATAACAGAAAAATGCAGGCCATGTTTTTCCTGTATATGTCAACAATTAACAAGTAAGGAGGATTCGACAGATGGCTTATGATGCGGTAAAAATGGCTGACTGGCAGATTTCCGAAGCAGCGGAAGTCAACATGCCGTCACCGGAGCAGTGGAGAGAAAAACTGGGCCTTATGCCCGATGAAGTCCTTCCGATGGGCAGGCTCGCGAAGCTGGATTTTCTTAAAATTATGAACCGCCTTGAGAAGAAACCTGATGGCAAATATATCGAGGTAACCGCCATTACCCCCACGCCTCTCGGCGAAGGGAAAAGTACGACCTCGGTCGGTCTCATGGAAGGCCTCGGAAAACGGGGTAAAAACGTCGGCGGCGCCTTAAGGCAGCCTTCCGGCGGACCCACGATGAACGTAAAGGGAACAGCGGCAGGCGGAGGTAATGCTCTTATTATCCCGATGACCGAGTTTTCCCTGGGGCTTACAGGCGATATCAATGATATTATGAACGCCCACAACCTTGCAATGGTTGCTTTAACCGCACGCATGCAGCATGAAAGAAATTATAATGACGAGCAGCTTGCAAGACTTACCAAAATGCGCCGCCTTGATGTTGATCCTACACGCGTTGAAATGGGCTGGATCATCGATTTCTGCGCCCAGTCATTAAGAAATATAATTATCGGCCTGGGCGGAAGAACAGACGGCTATGCTATGCAGTCCAAGTTCGGTATTGCCGTGGGTTCGGAGTGTATGGCAATCCTTTCGATAGTAAGAGATCTTGCCGACCTGAAAAAACGCCTCAATGAAATTACTGTTGCTTTCGACAAGAGCGGAAAACCTGTTACTACAGGCGACCTTGAAGTCGGCAACGCCATGGCCGCTTTCATGCGCAACACGATCAACCCGACGCTTCTGAGCACCGCCGAGTATCAGCCCTGTATGATTCATGCAGGACCATTCGCCAACATCGCCGTTGGACAGTCATCCATCATTTCAGACCGCATGGGTCTCAAGATGTTTGATTACCAGGTAACTGAGAGCGGTTTTGCGGCAGATATCGGCTTTGAGAAATTCTGGAACGTAAAATGCCGTAACAGCGGCCTCAAGCCTCACGTGTCCGTATTGACCGCTACTATCCGCGCGCTCAAGATGCACGGCGGCGGCCCGAAGGTGGTTGCAGGAAAAGCCCTTGATGATGCTTACACCAAGGAGAACCTCGCGCTGGTGGAAAAGGGCGTCGCTAACATGGTTCACATGATAGGCGTTATACGCAAGGCCGGCATCAACCCGGTTGTCTGCGTTAACAGATTCTACACAGACACAAATGCCGAGGTAGCGGTTGTTAAAAAGGCGGCGGAAGCTGCCGGCGCCCGCTGCGCTGAATCCAAGCACTGGGAAAAAGGCGGCGAAGGCGCTCTTGAACTGGCCGACGCGGTTATCGAAGCCTGCAATGAAAAAAATGACTTCAAATTCCTCTACCCGCTCGAAATGAAGCTCCGCGACAGGGTTGCGCTTATAGCGAAAGAAGTCTACGGGGCCGACGGCGTATCGTGGACTGCTGAAGCGGAAGCAAAGGCAAAAATGCTTGAGAGTGATCCCAAGTATGCCGATTTTTCAACTATGATGGTTAAGACTCATTTGAGCCTGACGCATGATCCGGTAGTAAAAGGCGTTCCAAAAGGCTGGACTCTTCCGATCCGCGACGTTCTGATCTATTCAGGCGCAAAATTCCTCTGCCCCTGCGCAGGAACCATAAGCCTGATGCCCGGAACAAGCTCCAACCCGGCTTTCAGAAGAATCGATGTCGATACAAAAACAGGCAAAGTCAGCGGTCTTTTCTAATAATTAATAATGACTTACTTTCGATGGGCCCGGATTATTCGGGCCCTTTTTTTTGATAGCTTTACGACCCGGGTTTCCCGTATACTGACACGGCATTAAATCCTATGTCAGGTAAAGTCTCTTTTTCCGTTTGCTTGGATAATAAAGAGGTATCATGCGTTTTTTAATCATAAATCCATATTATTCCATTTCAGAAACTCCTTCGCCGCCATTGGGGCTTGCCTATATTGCGGCGGCTCTGGAGCGCGAAGGTATAGAGGTTAAAATTCTCGATCTTGTTGTATTCCCATACAGCCGGCGGCTTCTGGAGTCGGTTTTAAAGGATTTTGCTCCGCATATCGTCGGTACAACGGCGGTCACTATGACATTCGATAACGCCATCGGCGTGATCAGGGACGTAAAAAACATAGACCCTTCGATAACTACGGTCATGGGAGGGCCCCACGTGACATTTTGCGCAAAGGAAACAATGTCATTGTTTCCGGAGCTCGATTTCATAGTCCTCGGCGAAGGAGAAGAGACAATTACCGAGCTTGCAGGAGCCGTGGATGAGGACGGGGATGTTTCCGGAATAGAGGGCATTGTCTTCCGGGGAAAATCAGGAATAGTTGATAACGGACCCAGAAAATCCCACATAGATGTTGATTCCCTCCCCTTCCCTGCACGACATCTTCTTCCTCTCGGGAGATACAGATCTCTCGGGATGCCTGTCAGCATGACGACCAGCCGCGGGTGTCCGTTCAAATGCATATTCTGCGCGGGCAGGAAGATGGTTGGCGCCAAAGTCAGGTACAGGAATCCGCAAGATGTTGTTGATGAGATGGAGTCTCTTGCGGCCTTCGGTTTCAGGCAGATAAATATTGCGGACGATCTCTTTACTTCGAATGAGAATCACTGTCTTAAGGTGTGCGACGAGATAATAAAAAGGGGCCTTAAATTAAAATGGACTTCTTTTGCGAGAGTAGACACGGTTTCTGTCAAGGTTCTGGTCAGGATGAGAGAGGCCGGATGCCATACCGTAAGCTTCGGCGTCGAATCCGGAAACAGGGAGATCCTGAAAAGAATAAAAAAAGGAATAACTCCCGAACAGGTGGCCGATGCTGTGAAAATGTGCAATGAGGCCGGGGTAAGCCCGCACGCTTCTTTCATACTGGGTCTTCCGGGTGAAACTCCCGAAACACTGAAAGAGACTGTTGAATTCGGAAACATGCTTAAAGAGATGGGAGTAAGCCATGGATTCCATCTTCTGGCACCCTTTCCGGGAACTGAAATCAGGGAAGAAAAAGAGAAATTCGACATAAAGATCCTTTCAGACGACTGGCGGGATTATCACGCAAACAGGGCGATTGTCGAAACATCTTCCGTTACACGTAAAATGCTGGATGATATCGCAATCGGGTGGGAAGACAAATTCAACGGCTGGCTCGGCTATATAAGGGAGCGCATCAAAAGCGGAGAAGCTTCCGAAGAAGAGGCCTGGCCGCTCGTGAACCTTGAGCGGATAATCATTGTTTACGATCTGATGATGAAAAAGGTTGTTGAGGAGAAAGGGTGCTTTGATATCAAAGCCTCTTGTGACCGGACAAAAGTTTTGGAATTATTTGCCGGGATAGCGGCGGAAACAGATAATCATAAGAGCGATGAAATATTAAAAGTGATTGAATATGAAATCGGCGAAGGGAATCTGATCCTGACGGATGATGATGGAATATGCGCTTTAAAATGGATCGATTATTTATGACAGCTTCGTAAGAATACAAAATTCTAACGGCAAAGTAAAAAGCTCATTATGCAAGGCGCACGAATCTTGAGGAATGAAGCGTACATGTTAGTACGCTGTAATGACAAAAGATGAAGTGCAACACAGCAGAATGGCTTTTTTACGAAGCCGTTACAGGCAGTGGATAAAGATTTTGGTCGCAATCTTCGCTGCGGTATACTCAGAAACCTGAGAGCCCTCTATCTTTGCGAGTTCGTTGATATCAGCGGCTATTACCCTCTTTTCTTTTCCTACGGCTTTAATAAGCTTGATAATCTGCCTGTATGAAAGCCCCCCCGGCTCGGGAGTTCCGGTTCCCGGCAGAACTGACGGATCAAGGCCGTCCAGATCGATTGTAATATAAACCTTTTCCGGCAGGGAATGAACGACTTTTCTTCTCCAGTAATCATCCGAAGGGTCAATTGTATGAGCGTAAAAAGGCTTTAAATTATTCCTCCTGACATAGTCCGCTTCTTCAGAAGAAAAAGATCTGATTCCGACTTGTGTAATCGGGAGATTCAAATCATCGGCAACCCTGCGCATGACGCATGCGTGGTTGTATTTACTTCCGTTCCATCTGTTCCTCAGATCCAGATGGGCGTCAATCTGAAGGACGCCGATATCGGGATGGATTTCAGCCGCAGCCGCTATGGGCCCGATTGAAATGGCGTGATCTCCGCCAAGGGATAGAAGAAACTTTTTTTGTTTGAGTACGGCAAGAGCCGCTTTTTTCATCTCTTTTACGGCTTTTTCAGGATCTTTTGACGGAACAAGAGGCGGGAGCGTATGTATGCCGGCTTTTCCCCAGAAGGTCGATGTTTCTTCATCGATGTTTTCAAGCTGCGCGGATGCGTTAAGAATGTGAAGAGGGCCTTCCTGGCTGCCGGTGCCGTAAGAAGGGGCATTTTCATAACAAAGCGGCAATATGACTATCCCCGCGTCATCAAGCTCAACCGCCGGGATTTCCGCATCGCCAAAGTGTATGGGTTTTTTCAATTTCATCCGACACGCATTATTTTACAAAGATTGCGGCTGCGATGACGGTGGTCCAGAGGTTCCCTTCGGCTCCCAGAGCTCCCTGGCTGGTGTGCTGGGATTCGACTATTTTCTCGCTCATCTTGTACACTTCACGCCGTTCGTCGTAGTCCTTGTTCGGGTCGAATTCTATGCCGAGAGTATTGGCAAGCATCGACGCGGCAAGATCTTCCGCGTATTCGCCCGATTCCAGTTCGGTCTGGCCGAAACCGTGATGCTCGGAAAGATACCCGTATCGACCGGGTTCGGCAGGCAGGGCAAGGCCTATGCTTGCGCTGATTCTTCGTCCCGGCTCTTTTATCTGTTCACGGGCCATGACGCAATGTGTTATTTCACCGGGTTCCAGCTTGGCAAGCCCGGTCTCTATATCAATTATCTTGCAGTGCGGCGGGAATATGGATGAAACTGTAACAATGTTTAGATGGGCAATGCGCGCCTCACGAAGAGCATTCTCAAAGGAAGACAGTTTTTCCTTGTTTACTCCAACTCCTTTGGTAAAAAACATATATCTTGGCACATACATGTTTTGTCCCTCCTTTGTATCATATTTATTTGAACCAAATCTTAAGGAGCGGCTCTTTTACATCTCCTTAAATACATAATCAAGAAAAAAGCGAATCGGATAATATAATCCGAAAATAAAATCCGCTAATAAAAATTGAAGTTTCTAAATATACTCAAAGATTCCGGTTTTCAATAAAAATAATCAATTTCCTTCCTGAAAGGACCTTTGAGGTGACCTTAAGTGTCAATCTTCCGGATTTCCTGTGGCAGACCGGAAACCAGGAATTTTATGATAATTCGCAGCAGGCTTCTTTAATCAGCCTTCCTATTTCGATTTTCTGGGGGCACTTCCGCTCAGCCGGGGAGAAATCGAGATTCAGGATTCTCTCCTTGTCCGCAACCGGTATTTTATTGAAAAGCTCTTTTGCCCATCCGGGTTCATTGTAATTACGCGAATACATGAGACAGCGCATGATATTGCCGACAGGGGCGGCTCCGGCGACGGCCGATTCGCATATATTTGTGCACCCCATACAGTACGCGCCCGATGTCTCGCCTGCATAACGCCGGAAAAGATCAATATCAATTGATGAAAGCCTGGTTCTGTCCATGGCGGCTGCGACATTCGACATAAGTATGCTTATGTTCGGCATCTGGGAGCAAATGCTCGCAATGTAATTATTTTCCCAGACGGCCTTGAGTCTTGCCTGTTTGTCGGTATAGCCGTTTTTGATAAATCTTCCCGCCATCCGGAGCTCGGTTTCGGAGCTTGTTTTGACCTGGCCGCCGCCCTGCGTCTTCATGGCGGTCAACCCGATTCCCGCTTTTTCACAGGCTTCAACCGCCTTTTTCATCCTGTCCGAATGCATGAGCCTGAAATTGTAAGTCATCATTATTCCGTCTATCCATCCGAGGCGCGCAGCTCCCATCAGGCACTCTTCCATATTGCTGTGTGTGCTGAAGCCGAAAAAACGGATCTTTTTGGATGCTTTTGCCTTTTCAGCCCATACTTTTGTATCATTGTCCAGTTCATCAATGCTGCTTATGCCGTGAACAAAATAGAGGTCAACATAGGATGTCTTCATCCTTTCGAGAGACCTGTAAAGCCGGCTGGTCATGCCGTCGGGATCTCTTGCATCCGATTTTGATACGAGAAAAATCTTTTTTCTCTCTTCAGGATATTTTTCAAAGTAGATCCCTATCCCCTTTTCGCTGTTTCCGCCTTCATAACAATCGGCGGTATCCCAGTATGTTACGCCCCATTTTACAGCCTGCTTCATAAGAAGCTGATTTGACGGTATATCGAACATACCGCCGAGCCCGAGTATCGGGACATTCTCCCCTGTTTTACCGAAAGGACGCATCGGAATCGTGTTTACATCAGTATTTTGCGCAAGCTCTTCCGATATTTTACCATATGAATCATGCGGCAGGAACATGGTTCCTATTCCTGCAGCACCCGCTGTTTTCAGAAAATCCCTTCTCGAAAAACCTGATTTTTTATTGCTCATCTGACAGCTCCTTTCACTTGGCACTTGCCGAAGGTCCGCCAATCTTTATGGCGGGAATCCTTGACCGCTTCAATTGTTCATCTTTTTGTTCTTTAACTCGAACCCTTGAACCCTCGACCGCTTGAACCCTTCTGTTATATTATCATCGCCGCTCTCCTGCTTCTCGATTCATTATCCGACGTAACCCGGATCGCCCGTATTGATCTTACTGGGCATTCATGCTCGCATACTCCGCATCCGGTGCACTTTACCGGATCAACGAAAGGTTTCTGCAGACGGATATGAATTTCGGCAAGACTTCCGGGTCGCGGCGCCGGCTTCAGGGGAAGCGAAGGCGATACGGTTATTACTTTTTCTGAATTTCTTATG
>JAUPLM010000370.1 GCA_030836965.1 Thermodesulfobacteriota bacterium
AAAATGCTTGAAATGGAGGGAACAGAAGGAGAGCAGGAGGCTGAAGGCGAGGTTTTCGAATTGCAGCTTGGAGAGGATGACTCTTCAGCCGGACAGAAGGCGGACAAATTTGCAGATACCCTGGTATCGGATGGGTTAGGGCTTAAATTTTCTTCCGAAGAGTCCGAACATGAAGATGTGCATAAGCATCTTGAGGGGTTTGAGATAGACAAGTTCCAGGATACAATGGTGATAGGAGAGAAGAAGCACCCGGTTGTTTCTGCGGCGGAAGAGAAAAAGGATATTAAACAAGCGAAGGCGCCTCTTAAAACAAAAAAATTCTCCGGCAGATTGACAATAATTCTCGGAATTATTGCGGCTATACTGCTGGGCGCGGGTGCTTTTGTTATTTATAATCCGTTCGGTATTGAAATTCCGTTTGTAAGTGATTTCCTTGACTCAAAGGCTGATCCAAAAGGGAATCTGAAGATAACGCCAGTAACCAATTCGATTAACGGGGATTATGTTGATACGAAGTATGGAACTCTATTCGTGATCAGGGGCAATGTCAAAAATGATTATAAACATCCGAGAAGTTATATCAGGGTGACCGGAAAACTCTTTACGAAAGGGAAAAAACTTTCCGGTACCGAAATGGTTTACTGCGGAAACATTGTATCCGATCAGGATATTGCAGATTTTGAACCTGCTCTTTTGAAAAAACGCCTGCTGAACAGAGCCGGAGATAAAAAATCAAACGTGAAGGTAAAACCGGGAGGTACAATTCCGTTCATGATAATATATGAAAAGCCCTCCCAGGACCTTGATGAATTTACCGTTGAAGCTGAAAGCTCAATAAAAGAATAGGTTGCTTATGCCGGCTTCGAAGGGCTCAAGAAATTGATTTCAGCTTGACTAAAGAAATATGAGCTGGTAGAGACTCTCTTCTGATTTTTGGCGATGTAGCTCAGTTGGTCAGAGCATGCGGCTCATATCCGCAGTGTCCGGGGTTCAAATCCCTGCATCGCCACCATTTATGATCCTGTAAAGGGCTCCTTGTTTTTCAGGGAGCCTTTTTTTATGCGTCAACACAACCCCTGAAAATCTTTTTCAAAGCCGTCATAAAATAATAATCTGTTAAAAAGTTGAAATTATTGACGGCAAAGTTAAAAGTTTATTATGCAAGGCGCGCAAATCTTGTGGAATGAAGCGTACATATAAGTACGCTGCAATGACGAAAGATGAAGCGCAACACAGCAGAATGACTTTTTACAAAGCCGTCATAAAATAATGATTGTAATAACAATTAGTTTGTTTTATTTGTACCAAAATCGGAGCGGAAGATGAAAATTATTTATTATTTCATCAATATCAATCTTTTATGAGCTTTTTCGGGAAAAAAACGGTGTAAATAATGCTGCCTGGTTTCGATAAAATTGTTGAAGAAAGAATTCTGGCTGCCCAGAGAAAAGGAGAGTTTGACAATCTGCCCGGGGCCGGAAAACCGCTTGATCTCGAAGAATCTGGTTCTGTTCCTGAAGATCTTCGCGTCGCATACAAGATATTGAAAAATGCAGACTACCTTCCACCCGAGATAGAACTTAAAAAAGAGATCCGTAAAACGGAAGATCTGCTGGCCGGCATGGAAGATACCGCTGAAAAATACAAGGTCATGAAAAAGTTGAATTACATGATAATGAAAGTTAATCTTTTGCGGAACACGCCTGTCATGTTTGAGGAGTCCGAGCTCTATGCGGAAAAACTGGTTGAAAAATTCGGACCGAAGTAGTTTCCATCCGGAAATGGCCCTTTTAGGCGATCTTAAGTGTCAATCTGCGGGATTTCTTGTGCGACATACTTATATGTATGTCTTAAGCGCAATCCCTTGATTTCCTTGAACTTGCCCAAAATTGCCTATTTTACGAATTGGAAACTTAGATATATTATAATTTTATTTTCGGATGGACATTAAGTAGCGAATTTGCAGGAGTTTCTTAAAAAAGGAAGCGGATGCCATGAAAAAAACCACCGTTGCACTTCTTTCTGGCGGAATATCATCGGAGCGCGAGGTGTCTCTAAAAAGCGGAGGCCAGGTTTATGATGCTCTTGATAAGAAGAAATATGATGTTATCCGCTACGATCCCAAATCGGATCTCTTACGCCTTGTCTCCGATTCTGCGAATATTGATGTGGCGCTGATCATACTCCACGGGCAGTACGGGGAAGACGGAACGGTCCAGGGCCTGCTCGATCTTCTTGATATCCCTTACCAGGGATCCGGTGTACTGGGAAGCGCTGTTGCCATGAACAAGCTCGCCTCAAAACTGCTCTACGAGAAATCCGGTATTCCGGTTCCTCCTTATATGGTGATTAAAAGAGGCGATCCGGTCGATCCTGAACTCTTCGAAAGACGCCTTGGCATGCCGCTCGTTATCAAGCCTGTTTCAGGAGGTTCGAGCATAGGGGTTTCGATAGTAAAATCGGGAGAATTTTTCAAGGAAGCAGTAAGGAGCGCTTTTTCTTATGATGACACTCTCCTTATCGAAGCTTTTATAAAGGGCATCGAGATTACCGGCGGGGTTATAGGAAACGATAAGCTTGAAGATTTGCCGATCGTTGAAATAATTCCGGATAAAAATTTCGAGTTTTTTGATTACACCGCGAAATATACATCCGGAGCAACCGAAGAGATATGTCCGGCCCGTATAGATGAATCCACGGAAATTAAAGCGAGAGAATTCGCAAAAACGGCTCACAAGGCGCTTTTCTGCAAGGGATACAGCAGGACAGACATGATTCTTGACGGTAAGGATATATATGTACTTGAAACAAACACGATCCCCGGCATGACGGCTACAAGCCTGTTGCCCAGAGCAGCCAGGACGGCCGGAATATCTTTCGGCAAACTTCTTGATATCCTGATAGAGCTCGGCATGGAGGGGCGTGATGGAAAACGAAAAAGGGCTCCGGCAGGTGAATGATTGATAATAACAAATTCAAAAGAACTGACGGACCGGTATAATGAGTTGCGTCGTGGTGATGTATTCATCGGAAAACCGGCTGCAGGCGGATTGAATCAGTCTTTATTAATCGACCTTCTGGAAAGAGGCGTCATATGTATTCCGTCTCCTCTTTCTCAAATCATAAGCGGATCAAAAGTCGTTCAGACTCTTCTTTTAAACAGGTGGATGCTTCCGG
>JAUPLM010000371.1 GCA_030836965.1 Thermodesulfobacteriota bacterium
AACTGCATAAGAAAGGCACGGGATTGGGCCTTCATATAGCAAGGCTGATTGTTACTGCCCACGGAGGAGATATATGGGTGAAGAGCGGGAAACAAAAGGGAAGCACCTTCTACTTTACGGTGCCTCTCTATTAGTAATCTTTTTATCAGTTGCCGGATGCGCTGCCGCCTTGAACCTTCAGAATAAATGGCAGGGCCACAAACGCATCGATCTGGCGGAGAATCTCGCAGGCAGAGGAGATTATGATCAGGCGCTCAATGAAGATGAGGCGGTCATAAGGCTTTTCCCGGGAGATTCGCCGGGGGACAGGGCTCTGTTTCACATGGGGATTATACTGGCGCATCCCGAGAATCCCAAAAAGAATTATAAAAAAGCCATTGAATCTTTTCAGCAGCTTGCCGGTAATTTTCCCGGGAGCGCTCTCAGGGAGGAGGCCAGGGTATGGACAGGCGTCATAAAGGAACTCATCCGGTATGAGGAGAAGGTCAAAGAACTTGAAGGAACGGTAAGCGCCTATAAAAAACAGGTTCATACAATGAAGGAAATAGATATAGGCATTGAAGAGAAAAAGAGGGAAGATTTACTCAGAAAATAAAGAGGTAAGGAAAAATGGCCGAGGATAATATACTGATAGTGGATGATGATAAAAATATACTTGAGATCCTGAAACTCAGGCTTGAAGCCGAAGGGTATAAGGTAACCGCCACATCCGAAGCGGAAGATGCCTTAAAAGCGGTTAAGGATGAGTTTTTTGATCTGGCCCTCGTGGATCTGAAGCTTTCCGAAAAGATAAACGGCATCGAACTGATGGAAAAGATACATCAGATTTCACCTGAAACGCCGGTCATCATCCTTACCGCATATGGAACAATTGACACGGCGGTAGAGGCGATGAAGCGGGGAGCCTACAGTTATATCACCAAGCCGTTCAACCGCCGGGAACTTCTTCTTCAGATAAAGAACGGCCTGGAAAAAAGCAGCCTTTCGAGAGAAGTCAGAAGGCTCAAAGCCCTTGTGGGGGAGAGATATGGTTTCGAAAACATAATCGGTAAGAGTAAAAAGATGGAGCAGGTCATGGAACAGGTCACAAGAGCGGCAGAGACCGATTCCAATGTATGTATATGCGGAGAGAGCGGCACGGGTAAAGAGCTCATAGCTAAATCGCTGCATCTCTTAAGCTTGAGAAAGGAAAAACCGTTTGTGGCGGTAAACTGTGCCGCCATTCCGGAAGGATTACAGGAAGGTGAGCTGTTCGGTCATGAAAAAGGCGCCTTCACAGGCGCCATCAGAAATAAAAGAGGATATTTTGAACAGGCCCATGAAGGCACAATTTTCCTTGACGAGGTCTCGGAGATGCCGGAATCAATGCAGATAAAACTGCTTCGCGTGCTTCAGGAAAAGCAGTTCTATACGCTGGGCAGTGAAAAACCGAAGAATGTGGATATCAGGATATTAACGGCTACCAATAAAAATCTGGAAGATGAGGTTGCAAAAGGCAGGTTCCGCGAAGATCTCTTATATCGTATTTATGTTATACCCGTTTACCTGCCCCCGTTGCGGGAAAGGAAGGAAGATATTCCCCTGCTGGCGGACCATTTTGTAAAAAAAATAGAAAAAAGAATGAAAAAGGGTGTAAAGGGATTTTCAAGTTCCGCCCTCCGGAAACTCATGTCTTACTCCTGGCCCGGAAACGTAAGAGAATTGGAAAATATCATAGAATATGCCATGGCCATGACTGCTCAGGATGTGATTGGGGAAGATTTGATCCTTCAGACAAAAGCTATGGAAGAAGATATGCCGAAGTCGTTAAAAGAAGCGAAAAACCAGTTCGAAAAAAATTACATTTCAAGCATACTGTCACTAACAGGGGGGAATGTAAGCGATGCGGCGAAGCTTGCTGGAAAGTACCGTAGTGATTTCTATACCCTTCTAAGAAAGTATGACCTGAACCCATCCGACTTTAAAAGATAGATCATAGTGCAGGAAAATTCCTTCACATTTTAACATAGCATTATCAGTTATTTAGGCTCGTTATTCGATTATTCTTCTCTTTGTCTGTAGGAAAAACCATTCGAAACACTCTTGTCCGCCGGTTCATTAAATTCATATCACAATTAAATATCAATAAGTTATCCTCTTTTTCTCTGCTTGGCACATCCTTTGCTTTTCTCATTGTAATGAGAAGGAATAACAAGCCATTTAACGAATCATATGAAAGGAGAGCGAAGATATGAAGGTATTGATTGTAGATGATAATGAAGCCTTAACCGGTCTCTTAAAGGAAATTCTGGAAATGGAGAAAGACTATCACGTTAATACTGCCGAAGATGGCGAGGAGGGCTATACAGCCTTTCTACGCTTCGATCCTGATATTATTCTTACAGATATCGATATGCCGGTGAAAAACGGCCTTGAAATGATACGGGACATACGGAAACATAATCCGGAGATAAAAACGATCTATATGAGCGCTGATCTGAACAGGTATCAAACTATCCTTGAAGAGGAAAAAACAAGATACAAGGCACACCTTCTGAATAAGCCCTTCACCTCTTCCGGAATGATGGGGTTATTTCATGGATATCAGCAGGAAGTGGGGTAATCAAAGATGAAACTGCCTGTACATATGTTTTTGGTTGTGTGTCTTGTTTTATCGGTTTGTATTACCGTTTGCAAAAAGGAGGTAGTATCTCTGATTACAGGAGGTAAAAAGATAAGAGCGCAGGTGGAGAAAACGATAATCTTTCCTTACAGGCCGGATGGACTCTACCGGGAGCCGCAAGAGACGGAGGCGAAAAGAATGAAAGGATCGATTGCAATTATAAGTCCGGATATCGGCCAGGTGATAATAAAAGATAAATCAGGGAGGGAAATATTTTTATGCGCTGATATGTATCTGGATCTCAAGGGCTTCGGCATGGGCGACAAGGTATTGGTGGAATATACTCCCGATCTGTTTATTAAATCCATCGACAGGCAGCAATCAGGTTAAAAGAGTAAAACTGGAAATGAAGGCTCTGCTTGATATCGGGCAGGGCTTTTTCTTTAATAAAACTGTTCCGGGTTCAGGCCTTTGCCGTCAGGAAGCAGGTAAATACTCAATCAAAGGAGGAAAAAGAGATTGATAAAAAAACCGGCATATAATTTCATAGTCCTTATTTTGATGCTGTTGTTTATTCTGTTTATAAATGCGTGCGCAAAAAAAGTAATAGAGGGAGGTAAATTCATTGAACAGAAAAACAAAGAGATAAGCAGGGCGGAAGGTAAATCCGTCCCTTCAGACGGAGCTGAGATTCTCCTGAATGCTGAGCGGGAGAAAGCTGAAAGAGAGGCACGATTGAAGGAAGAGGCTCTGAGAAGCGAAAGCGCAAGGAAGGAGGCCGATAAGAGAGCGGCAGCCGATAGAAAAAAAGCCAAACTCAGAGAGGAACTCGAGAATGAAGATATCCGTTTTAATTATGACACCTTCTCTCTTTCTAACGAGGCGATGATGATCCTGGCCAGGAAGTCCTCCTGGCTTTTAGAGCATCCCAATGTCAGGATCGCGATTGAAGGTCACTGTGATGAGCGGGGAACCAATGAGTATAATATGGCCTTGGGAGACAGGAGATCCAACAGCGCGATGAACTACCTGATTAATACAGGAGTAAGGACCGACATTTTTGCAGTAATCAGTTTCGGAGAAGAGAAGCCGGTTGATCCGGGACACGATGAAAAAGCCTGGGCCATGAACAGAAGAGTTCATTTCCGCGTAGTCTCGGATTAAAGCCCTTGCATAACCCGATGCAAACTCATTGACAAACCAGATGCAATATGGTCTTTATTAAGCATTGCGACAGTCAAATCATGTTTTTGCTGCGTCCGTTTTGACCGGTTTATATTGCCGGGACATCCGGGAATTATACGTTTTAAGTTTTGCTTTCCTTGATTTACAGGAGACAAAAAAATGAAAAAAATATTTTCGGTAATATTGCTTTTGGCGCTGGTATCCGTATTTTCTCTTCCGGCTATGGCGGGGGTTGATGTAAATGTTAATATCGGCCTGCCTCTTCCGCCGCCCATCCTGTTCCCCGCTCCGCCTGAGCTGATAGTGCTGCCTGAGACGGATGTTTACGTCGCCCCTGACGTAGACGTGGACATCTTCTTCTACGACGGCTGGTGGTGGCGTCCGTGGGACGGACGCTGGTATCGATCGCGTAACTATAATTCAGGCTGGAGCCACTATCGGCACGTACCGTCTTTTTATCCCGGGATTCACCTGGGCTGGAGAGATGATTATAAGAGGCACAGCTGGAGAGGGCACCAATGGGACCACCAGCGGATACCTCATCAGCGGGTTCAGCGGAACTGGAAGGGCTGGAAAAATAACAGGCATTGGGAGAAGGAAAAAACCTGGGGTGTCCGAGATTTTAAGCCCCGGAAGGAGGGTAAATCGCATCGTTCAAAGCAACAGCAGGGAAAACATAACAGGGGGAATTAGAAAAAACAGAGATCTATGCCCGGGCGGTAAAGTATCATATATCCCCGTAAACGATACTTAGCGTCTTTCGCGGATTAATCTTAAAGATTGATCTGACGTGTCCGATACCAGCCGGCAGGCGGAAATCTGCCGGTCCGCGTTTCATGCAAATCATTGAAAACTCATTGACAGACCAGATTCAATATGGTTCCTTCAGTCCCCACCCGGATAAACATTAATAGAGTATAAATAAAAATTATTGACCGTTCAAGGTGATGCCCCGGATATTATCAAAAGGGTTTGGCTTGAGATTTGATTATTGGTCTGATAAAGGATCTTTACGGTATAACGGTATCGAACAGACTCACGGACACATACAAATTTGATGAGGAAAAAATGACTGCGATTTCAACACTTGAAATATTTTCGGATTATGTCTGACCCTGGTGTTATTTCATTACCGTGCGTATTGAAAAGCTAAAAAGAGAATATGAAATAGCCATACGGTGGCGGTCCTTTCCTCTTCATCCCGATACGCCGGAAGATGGCCTCCTGCTTGAACAGCTTTTTGCCGGTACTCCGGTGGATGTCGGTAAAATGATGAAGAAGCTGCGTAAAACAGCGGATGATCTGGGGCTGCCTTTCGGAGAACGGGAAAAAACCTATAACAGCCGTTTGTCCCAGGAACTGGGGCTATGGGCTGAATCGAAAAATAAGGGGGATGTTTTCCATAATGCGGTATTCAGAGCCTACTTTGCAGACGGGAAGAACATAGCAAAGGTACCGGTGCTTCTGGATTTGGCGGAATCCGCCGGTCTTTCCCGTGAAGAAGCTTCTGCGGTTATTGAGACAAGGGCTTTTAAAGCGGCGGTAGATGCGGACTGGGCTCTTTCCCGTGAAATGGAGATTACAGCCGTTCCGACGTTTGTAATGAAAAGGGAGAAGCTGGTCGGAGCGCAGCCTTACGATATGCTGGAAATGTTTATGGCTGCCAACAAAATTAAAAAAAGAAGTTAAGTCGCACCTGAACTTATTCGGCTGAAAATATATGAAAACCGATACTTTCATTAAAAGAACGCGCAGATCGGAAG
>JAUPLM010000372.1 GCA_030836965.1 Thermodesulfobacteriota bacterium
GTACTTCAACGGCGGTCCTGAAGCCGAGAATCTTCCATCCTCCGTATACCTCGAATCCGGTAGCCAGAAGAAGAATGATAAGGACGGCCTGAAACCAGTGCCAAAACCTTTCAAACCTGGAATACAGATAGATAAGGTTCATGTTTGCGCCGGACATTATTTATTCTCCTTTTTACCGTTTTTTGCCGCGAAAACACGGCCAAGGCCATGGATTGTCACGCCGATCAGAGATCCCAGAACCGCAACCCATCCGAGGATGTTGACCCATCTGTTCCGGTCGCGTCCAGGCATGTAAAAACCGGCCAGATTGGCCAGCCTTCCATCTTTTCTGGTGTGGCATTCGCTGCATTTAACAACGTTCTCCCCGGGAGCCACCATATGTGTCGTGGGGAAAACATAGGTGGTTTCCACGAAGCCGAACTCTCCGGAAAACGGAAGTTCCAAAGTCTGTTGCCCTTTGCTCAGCGCCGACGGCCAGTCGAGCGTTTTCCAGTAACCTTCATCGCCCGAAAGGATCGGAGCAAGAAGAGTCTTGTTTACCTTGTCATAAGGCTGGCTGCCGTGATGAACCTTGAACGGGAATATCCGGCTGTTTTTGTCGTTCCTGCTGCCCACAGGGCGGCTGACCGCAACAGTCTTTGACGGATCAATTGTGTCTTTAGTGGTCACATCATCTATGGAACCGTTGAACCAGAAATATTCCGGTTTGATGTTTTTCTCCCACTTCATTTCACCCTTGATGCTGAGATAGTCCTCTTTTCCGTTGGCTCCGACGGTCTTAAAAGGTTTTCCGTCTTTAAGTTTACCAGCCTTCGACCAGTCCCATGACATCTTCGTTGGATTGACACGCGCAAAAGAAGGGATATGGCAGCTCTGGCATGCAACCTTGTCCGTGTGATCGTTCGGTTTTGACCCGGCCTTGTGCGGAGTAGCGGTATGACATGATTCACAGGTAATTTTCGCAATCATGTCATCCTCAACAAGACTCTTTCTGTGGGTTGCGGCGGGTGCCGTGTAAATACGGCCTGATATACTATGCAGCTTCGTTGTATGACACCGGGTACAGTTGAAATCCTGTCCGTCTGTTCCCATATGCACGTCAAGAGCTTTGCTCGGCTTTGCCATGGAAGAGTCGAGATCTCCATGCTTGACACCGTCTCCTCCACCGCCATAAAAATGGCAGGAACCGCAGTTTTTACGCCCCGGAAGCCCTACGCTCTGGGCAGCCGTCTGGATATTGGTCCGGATCTCCTTTGCTATCTCCTGCTCTTCAGGGTCTTTGGAAGCTGAAAGTTCCTTAAGATCATTAAATGATTCTTCCCAGTTGATATCCTTTTGTCCGTGACAGACGAGGCAATTTATGGATTCCATCGATTGATTCCATCCGGGATGGCATGATACGCAACCCTTATCCTGCATCTTGTTGGAAGAGAGGCAGAAATTGTTAACCGAATAACCGGCCTTACCCCTTATATTGTCGTCCGCTTTCCATGTCCAGTGGATGGTCTGATGAATCTGGGATTCCGCTTCAGTATGGCAGGACTGGCACGCTTTGGTTATTTCAGGGCCGGATTTGAAAGGTTTATTCAGGGCGGGCAGGCGGGAATGATCAACCGTGATTCCGGGCCTCTTTGTTTTCGTCGCCTGCCGTGCCATCTCGCGACCGGGCGCCTGAGATGATTCATCTGCGGCTGCTGCAGCACCGTGGAAAAGAAAGGTACCAATAACCATCATGATCAGGCACCGCATGATATTATTCCGTTTTATTATTCTCATACCAGGCTCCATCTTTATTTATTCATGTCCGGGCTGATACACCCGGACATAAAATCCGTGTATCTTGACATATATACTGTCAGCATCATTTAGGTTTCGTAATTTCAAAGGAGCCGTCTTTCTTAAAGGTCATACCGGCTTCCACGTAATAAACGCTTTTCATCTCCGGGCGCAAATCCTGTACCATGTAGAAGGATTCTCCGGATCTTGCTCCGGTTCCGCATACGAATACTATAGGCTTATCGGTCGGAAGTTCGGCAATCCTCTTTTTGAGCTGATCAACAGGAATATTGACAGCCGTTTTCAGGCTGCCTTTAGCAAATTCATCCGCGTCACGAACATCAGCCAGAAAAATGCTTTCCGGATTCTCTTTCATAATTTTTTCAAATTCCGGGATGTCGATGCTTCCTTCCTCTTTTCCGCCTTTAAGTTTTGATGCTGTCTTCTTTACACCGCCGGTTCCGGCATCACCGAATTTTGCAACCCATTCGGGATATCCGCCCGAGTGAACCTTTACATTGGTAAATCCCAGCGCGATGGCCCTTTGCGCTGACTTATGGCTCAGTTTGCACTGATATCCTTCGCAATAGAAAACAAGAAGTTTATTTTTATCCTGAGGTAACTGGCCGGTCATCTGTTCGAATTCCGAGTCGGGAATACTTACCGCCCCCGGAATATGTCCCTTGTCGAATTTAGCCCTCTTCGGTCTGGAATCCACAAGAAGCATGTCGGTTCCGCCATCCATCTGTTTTTTCACATATTCGGCCGATACCGACGCGTAGTGCCCGGGCTCTTTCATCCAGCCCGGAAAACCCTCGGCATAAACCTTTACATTGGAGTAACCGAGCTTTACCGCTTTTTTAGCGCTGTTATGGCTCAGCTTGCACTCAACCCCTTCACAATAATATATCAAAAGCGTTTCCTTGTTTTGAGGAAGTTTTCCCATATTTTCATCAAACTCCATATCGGGAATACTTACTGCCATTGGGATATGGCCGGAATCATATTTGGCTCTTTTGGGTCTTGCATCTATCAGCATTATATTTTCTGCCATTGGCACCTGGACATGCTGTTTTACAAAAGCCATGTCAACGATGTCGTTAAAAAACCAATCCGGTTTCGCTGTTCCGTCTGCTGCAAGAGCAAGTCCGGCAACTCCATGGATACCAAGGATTAGGGTTACCGCAACAAAAAATACAGCCATAACTGACTTTATTTGTTTAATTTTCATGATTTTTCTCCTGTCAGATCTCATAAAATTTTTCTTTAATTACATTTTGCCGGTGTCGGCGAATCAGAAGCATGGTCATGCAAATAGGAGTATATGTCTCTCAGTTGTTCATCGCTGAGCTTGCTCCATTCTTCCGAGCAACCGAAATCCGCAAATTTTTTATCTTTAAATATCTTAGTCCATTCGGCCTGTGAATGAGCATCGGGGTTCAATTTCGGTTTGACTGTTTCGACTGCTCCTCGTTTCTGGCACGACTCGTATACCTTACGATATGTATACTTTCCTTTTCTCTTGTTTCCGTTTTCTGCCGCCGGAGAAAAACCTGCAAAACTCACGCTGACTATAAACGTCAGCAATACAAAGAGCGTTTTTTTGAACATAATTACCTTCCTTTTCTAAAATGATTAAATTTTTATATTAAAATTATTACCGTTATTTTCTGACTTAGTTTGGCGTTTACGTTCCTGGTATTTATCTTA
>JAUPLM010000373.1 GCA_030836965.1 Thermodesulfobacteriota bacterium
GGCTTTATATATGTAGATGATCTGAATTTCGGGAGCTGCAGGGAGATCAAGCTGCTTGATTCCGGGGAAGATGATATCGATGAAACCGCAGAAATGTATCAGGACACGGCTATTTCTCCGAATAAAGATCATGAACCGACAATAGGAGAGCTTATTACCGAAGGGCAACAGCTCCTTGTTCAGGTGGCAAAGCCGCCTATCGGCACAAAAGGAGCCCGTGTGACTTCTTATGTAACTCTCCCGGGAAGATTTATAGTGCTTATGCCTAATTCGGATCATATAGGAGTGTCGAGACGCATAGAGAACGAAGCCGAAAGAAACCGACTTAAAGAAATGGTTATATCGTTGAGAAAGGAGAATTTCGGTTATATCATCAGGACTGCCGCTGAAGGAATCCACGAAGAGACCCTTGATTATGAAATGAATTTTCTCATCAATTTGTGGAAAAATATCCAGGAAAAGTACAAAACAGCCCCGGCGCCTTCACTTCTTCACAAAGAACTTACCGTATGCCTCAGGGCTGCTCGCGACCTGCTGATGCACGAAGCGGAAAAAATGATTATTGATTCACGGCCGGATTTCGAATCGGTTCTCTCTTTTCTCGATACATTCATGCCGAATTTGAAGAGTTCGGTAGAGTTGTATGAAGGATACGAGCCTATTTTTGATGCGTATAATCTCGAAGGGGATATATCTCGTGCTCTGAAAAGAAAAATATGGCTGAAATCAGGAGGATACATAGTTATTGAGCAAACAGAGGCTCTAGTTGCAATTGACGTCAATACGGGCCGTTACGTTGGAAAGCATAATCTGGAAGAGACCATATTAAAAACAAATCTTGAAGCGGTAAAAGAGATTGCCTACCAGATACGGCTGAGAGACCTCGGCGGAATAATCATACTTGATTTTATAGACATGGAAAAAAAGCAGAACCAGGAGAAGGTTTTCAATGCCCTGAAGGAGGCTTTGACCAAGGATAAAAGCAAAACGCATGCTCTTCCTATTTCGGAACTGGGATTGATCCAGATGACAAGAAAAAGAATAAAGTCTCCGCTGACACAGGTTCTTTGCGAACCATGTTTTTACTGTGACGGAGAAGGGTATTTACTGGCAAGACAGACGATTTGCTACAACATATACAGGGAAATACAGAGGGAAGCTTTTGATATGGGAGGCATTAAGGTTGCACTTCATGTTCATCCCGAAATTGCCGAGCTGTTGCATGGTGAAGAAAATCATCTGATCGTCTCTCTTGAAAGAATGATAGGAAGGCAGATTGTAATATATCCAAAACCGGAATATCATTTACAGGAGTTTGAAACATATGAAATATACAAAGAGTGAGAAGCGTTGTTTTGTAATAATTTCCTGCCTATCGGTAAAACCGTTTTCATATGCAGACCTGTTATAGTTGTTATAAAAAGTTCCGATATTATTTATTGACACGGCGCTATATATATGTTCTATTTCGCGGTTATTATGAGGGTATCTCTGAAATAAGGCAGCGGGGCATAAAGATTTAACCTGCTGTTATGCTTTGATAATATTAATAGTAATGTGCTATAATGACGAAGGATGAATAGATTATGAAAAGAACATATCAGCCAAGCAGGCTCAAACGCGCCAGAACACACGGTTTTTTAAAAAGAATGTCCACCAAGCAGGGAAGAAAACTGATAAACAGGCGAAGAGCAAAGGGCAGGGCCCGATTATCAGTTGTATAAAGATATTTTAACCGGGGTTGTTGATCAACCATACAGAATATTAAATTGCATAACTTCAATTTTCCGAAGACAAACAGAATACTAAAGCACAACGAATTTATTCTGCTGTCTAAAAAAGGAAAGAGAGTAAAAAACAGATATTTTACGATCGTTTATTCGCAAAGTCTCTCAGGAACAACACGGCTTGGATTGACGGTATCAAAAAAAACCGGAAATTCGGTTGTGCGCAACAAAATAAAGCGCCGGATACGTGAATACTTTCGAATGAATAAATGCAGTTTTAAAAGAAAATGGGATATTAACGTTATTGCTAAGCCGGAAACAGGAAACCTGAAAACAGCTCTTTTTATACCCGCATTGAATGATGTTTTCAGGAAGATAGAGGAAGGTCTTGATAATTAGAAAAACATTTCTTTTATTTATCCGTTGTTATCAGTATATCATATCTCCGCTGACCGGGCCTGTTTGCCGTTTCTATCCATCCTGTTCGGAATATGCCCATGAAGCAATTTACCATCATGGTCTTTTCAGGGGATCATTTCTCGCGGTTAGGCGGATAATGAGATGCCATCCTTATAATCCGGGCGGGATCGATCCTGTCCCAAAACGCCAGATATAAAGCCAGATATAAAAATTGATGTATAAATATCAGATAATCCTGCCGCATTTCCGGGCGGAAACTAAATATAAGTACCGAATAATATCGGGGAGGTTTTAATGGATCAGGCACGTTTTATTATAGCGGTAGCTCTGTCGTTTTTGGTTTTT
>JAUPLM010000374.1 GCA_030836965.1 Thermodesulfobacteriota bacterium
AAAGATTCTGCTGATCGGAGGACCGGCCCCGTATTTTGCCGGCAGAATAGAAGAGCTTTACGGGTGCAGGGTAAGAGTCGTGCCGAGATGGAATGTCGCCAATGCCATAGGAGCCGCAATCGCAAGAACAACCTGTGAGGTGGCGCTTATCGCCGATACCGAACTTGGCTTTGCTTTATCTGCGGAAGAAGGCTTCAGTGAAAAAATTGCGGCGAACTTCTCGATGACGGATGCGGTTAAAACCTCTTTCCGGCTTTTATATGAAAAAGCCATTAAAAGAGGGGCGGACGAAAGCGACCTGGAAATGGAAGTAATAGAATCGCTGCAGTTCAACATGGTAAAAGGATTCTATACATCAGGTAGAAATATCCGCGTGAGAGCGCAGATTAAACCCGGACTTATTCAGGGATATGATCTGATTACCGGTACGCCGCCGGTATGACATTCATTAAGGGTTCGAGGATTCAAGGGTTCATGGGTTCATGGGTTCAAGTGAAAAATCCGCCTGAGGCAGAAAGAGGTCAGTAAAAAATTGATATGAAACTTGCTGCAAATATCAAAACAGGGCTGGTTTTCTTCCCGGCCTTCGACTGGGCGATAAGCCCGACTCATCCCGAAAGGGAGGAGCGGCTTCTTTATACACAGGACCAGGTGCTTGAAGAAGGACTCTTTGATATCGAAGGGATAGTTGAGCTGAAGCCGGAGCTTGCTCTGGAACAGGATGTCAAGAGAGTCCATTTCTGTGTTCCTGATGTCGAGCATGTCATGACCGAATCGCATTTTATAAGCGCGGGCTGCGCCAAAACGATAGGAATGGCGGTGCTCGATAAAAAAGTAAAAAGAGGCTTCTCTCTTGCCCGTCCGCCCGGCCATCACGCGATGCGCGTAGTCCACGGAGCAAGAGGTTTCTGCAATGTCAACACGGAAGCGATCATGATCGAATATCTGCGGAAGGAATACGGCATCAGAAAGGTCGCCATAGTTGACACCGACTGCCATCACGGCGACGGGACTCAGGACATATACTGGCATGATCCCGACACCCTTTTTATCTCTCTCCATCAGGACGGAAGGACTCTTTATCCCGGTTCCGGGTTTCCATATGAGCTGGGAGGACCTAACGCCGCCGGAACGACTGTTAACATCCCTCTTCCTCCTCATACATCAGATGAAGGCTTTCTCTATATAACTAAAAATGTCGTCATGCCGATACTCGATGATTTCAAGCCGGAAATCATAGTAAACTCGGCCGGGCAGGATAATCATTTCACGGATCCGATAACCAACATGAATTTTTCAGCGCAGGGATACGCCGCTCTCACATCCATTTTAAAACCGGATATCGCCGTGCTTGAAGGCGGATATTCGATTGAAGGAGCCCTTCCTTACGTCAATCTTGGGATAATTCTCGCGATGTCCGGCATCGACTACCGCAGAGTGAAAGAGCCCCTGTATGATCCGGAGAAGTACAGGCAAACCCCGGAAGTTACGATGAACATAGAAAAAACCGGCGAAACCGTATTAAGCTACTGGCGGAACAGAAGAGAGTTAGCGGAAAAAATGAGAGCCAAAAAAGATTTTGATGAAAGAAAACGGTGCATATATTACGACACGGACAACATAAGGGAAGAACAGAAAGAGACTGTGAAGATATGCTGCGACTGCGCCGGGGCTCTCAAAATAGATTCAACTTCAGACAGAGGAACCCGCCTGCTTGCCGTTCATATTCCTCTGAGGGCCTGCGGAAAATGCCGTGACCTTGGATATATCTGGTACCATTCCGCCGAACCGAACTGCTATGATATGGTTTTTTTGCAGGACAGAACCGAAGATTCTTTTCTTGAGCGCGCATGAAAAAGGAACCTGATAACCTCGAGCGAAAGATCGCGTTAATAAGCCGGGCCGTTGTCTTCAAAGGGCTTTCCGGGTCTGCTCAGAAAGACTTCGCCAATCTGGCGGTTTCAGTACGCTATACCAAAAAAGAAATTGTGTTTGAATCTCATGAGCCATGTTCCGCTTTTATCCTTGTTGAGCAAGGTTTGATTCGTGTTTCCATGTACTCCGCCCTGGGCAAAAGGCTCACATATCTGCTGGCAGGACCGGGTGAACCGATCAATCTTGTGGGACCTTTCACCGGCGCTCAACGATCATATGTTGCCGAAGCCGTGCTGGACACAACAATCCTTTCTGTCAGCCGGAAGGATTTTTTGGCATTTGCCTTTGCTAACCATCAATTAATCATCAATATCATCGATATTCTTGGACACGCAGTGGATAGTTCAAACACCAGAATTCTGGACATGATGGGGAAAAAAGTGATTCAAAGGCTGAAACGGGTGCTGCACACACTGTTCCAGAAATTCGGCCCGACCTTGAACTTTACTGCTGAAGAAATCGGCGAACTGGCCAGTACCACAACCGAGTCCTCTTTGAGGGTTCTCACGGATTTACGGAACAAAGGCATTATTGATAAAAGCAGGGGGCAGATTCATATACAGAAACCCGAAGCGCTGATCGATCCCGAAGACGATGAATTATGGATTTGATACCGCCGTCCAGCGATCCGGCTTCAATTTTTTCACCAGCCAGGCGTCATCGGCAATGCAGTTTTTCTGTTCTTCAATTTTCAATGACCCTCAACTGACAGTTGGGTGACAGGACGATTTATGGGTATTATTCACACTGATTGTTCGACTCAATCGCATCGCATATATTAATTTCAAGCATCTTCAGACTGGCCCGAATGCGGACCAGGTTCCGGTCCAGCGCAGGAAAATCCGGTCCGATTTCCTTCAGTTCGTCCGCACTCTGTTTCATCCCTGAAATTATGTCGCTCATTTTTTTCAAATCGAATTCCTGATGCATGGCGGATATCCTCTTTTATTTTTTGGCGCGCAAATCCTTGAATCGTCTGGCCTTTACATCATATCTCGGTAATGCCCCCGATGAAAAAAACTGAAGCTCATATCGCAGATTGGTCTTCAACCGGAGTTGATCGACCAGTTCTTGTTCGATTAACGTCCGCCGGATCTCAGCTTCCGGAACAAATTCGACCTTCAGGGTAATCCGGTCC
>JAUPLM010000375.1 GCA_030836965.1 Thermodesulfobacteriota bacterium
AAAAGGATTTCGAGAAAATCAGGAAGGAGACCGAGACAAACTACAGGGAGTATCTCAATCCGTTTGCCTTAAGGATGTTCAAAAACGCCGGACTCGATGTGATAGAAGGCAGGAGAGAAGGCGCCTGCGTCTGGGATATTTCAGGCGAGAAGTATATAGACTGCGTCACCGGCGCCGGAATATTCAATGCGGGCAGGCATAACCGTGAAATAACGGATGCCTTGAAAAAGGCCCTTGATGTATACGATATGGGCGGATGGATAAGCATCATACGGGAAAGGGGCCTTCTCGCGAAAAAACTTGCCGGGATTACTCCCGGGAACCTTAAATACTCGCTTTTCTGCTGCGGCGGCGGGGAGGCGGTTGAAGTGGCGATCAAGCTTGCAAGGGGGCATACGGGAAAACCGGAGATCATATGCATGGAGAACGGGTATCACGGGGTGACAGGCTTTTCGCTTCCTGCAACAGGACGTGATGTTTACAAGAAGCCCTTTGCACCGCTTACTCCCGGATACATCCATGTTCCATTCAATGATTTAGCCGCCGTAAAATCCGCCATAACAAAAGACACCGCAGCCGTGCTCCTTGAACCTGTTCAGGGCGAAGGCGGAATCCGTCCTGCTGATGATTCCTATCTTGCGGAACTTAGAAAGCTCTGCACCGAAAATGAAATACTTCTAATATTCGATGAAGTCCAGACCGGCTTCGGACGCACCGGAAAGATGTTCTGCGCCGAGCACAGCGGGGTTACTCCCGACATAATGGTGCTTGCGAAATCGATGTCTGGCGGGATTTATCCGATATCATGCGCGGTCTTTACGGAAGAAATCAGCGATTTTCTCTATTCCCATCCTTTTATCATAATAAATTCATTCGGGGGAACCTCCCTTGCCTGCCTTACGGCCCTTGCCGCCATAGAATACATTGAAAAAAATAATCTTCCTGAACGCGCGGCGCGGATGGGGAAAAGATTCATGGAAGGTCTCCTGGCGCTTAAAAAGGATTATCCGGAACTGGTAGTGGATGTGCGGGGAAAAGGCCTCATGCTCGGAATAGAGTTTCCGGAAGATAGCATAGGCCCGAGAATGGCCTGCCTTTTGAAGAAATACGGCGTTATCTCGATATACACCTTCAATAATCCGAAGATTATAAGGATCATGCCCTCTCTTGTTATAACCGGAGAGGAGGTTGATTTCGTAATAGACGCGTTTGATAAATCTTTGAAGGAGATAAGAGAACAGGAAGCAAGACATAAATAACGGAGTCAGAATTCAGAATATAGAATACAGAAGAAAAACGATACCGTGTTTATTCTGGATACTGGATACTGGCTCCTGTATTCTCATACTTCGTTGCACTCGCCCCGAACATATGGCTTCGCACGAAAAATATTTTTTTAGGGACCCCATAGACAGGATTAAAAACTATGACTGAATTAAGACGCGCTGTCGGTTTGAGAACCGTTGTTTCAACGGGAGCCGGAATGGCCCTTGCCACTGTTACCTATGTTTCATTTATTGAACTTGCGAGCTACCTTGCCGGAAACTCATCCTGGATAGCGATACTTACGGCAGGAATAATGGCCGTGCTTGCCGGGTCATGTTTTGCCGAACTCAATTCGATGTATCCGACTGCGGCCGGCATAAAGCTTTTTATAGAAAAAGCCTTCGGTGAAAAGGCTGCTATCATCATTGCTGGAGTCTATGTTTTAGGGCAGCTTTCAATTGTAGGTGCTGAAATATTCATACTTTCCCAGGGAATTACACAGGGCTTCCCGGCCATAAATCCCTTGGTTTTTGCGGCATTTTTTATTCTGATACTCTTTTATCTCAATTTAAGAGGCATAAAATTTGCCGGAGCAACGCAGGACATAATGGGATATGTGATGTTTACCGGACTTATCATAGTATCTCTTTACGGCTTTTACCGGATAGATTTCCAGTTTTCAAATCCGTTTGAAATCGGTACTCTTGACGGCTTCATCCAGGCCGTGGCAATCGGCATCTCCTGCTTCATAGCATTCGAATGGGTAATAACAATGTCTGAAGAGGTAACGGATGTTAAAATAATTCCGAAGGGAATGATGCTTGCCCTTGGGCTTCTTGCCATAACCTACGCGGTTTTTTCAATGGCGATGACCTCTGTTTTGAGCAAAGAGGAACTCGGATGGGTACTAAAGCCCGAAGGCCTTCCGATTCCCCATATTCTTTACGGGAAAAAGCTTCTCGGAAATTTCGGGCTCTATTTCATGATAGGGATGGCCCTTTTCGCATCTCTGACATCAATCAATGCCGGGCTCATGACCTCATCGAGGTTTCTTTATGCAATGGCAAGAGACTGGTCTCTTCCAAAATTCATGGCAAAGCTCCATCCGGTATATGCTACACCCTGGGTAGCTATGGTCGTAGTTACACTTTATTGCGTAGCGGTAACGGCATTCGGCTTCATCACCCGCTATATTCTCTGCATGATCCTCATAATAGCGGCGGCGGAGTGCATGATATATATCGTGATTGCTCTTTGCGTGATACGGCTGAGACGGAAAGAACCTGACAGGGAGAGGAGTTTCAGGATTAAAGGCGGCATTGCCGGCCCGATACTTGTTATACTTATTTACGGGGTGGTCGGAGGTTTTATTCTTTTCGGACCCGTCAAGCCGCAGGATGTAATCGACCAGAAAATTGCTCTCTTTTTTATCCTGGGCCTTCTTTTTCTGGCAACCTTTTATGTATTTGCCCTTCTTCCGGGTATGAGGGAGAAATACCGCAAGCAGGCTGAGGCGAGGAGCCCGCGCAGAAGAAGAAAATGAGACCTTTGCATAACGCCCCCTTTTGCCCGATTCCTGCGTCATGCTCAAATTTTAATCCTCGAAATACTTGCATGTATTCCTGCGGTTAAAATTATCGCCTTCCTTGTACTTGGACAAAATTGGGCATTCTTCAAAGGTCTCAAAGTAAATCGGAAGATTTGATTTCTAGTTTTTCTCTTTTAACCAGAAACCGAAATCGTAATTGCGGTTTTCCTTGAGCTTGCCCAAAATTGCCTATTTCCGCATTGGGAACGTGTTCTTATCCAAAATTGGACGCTCTTCAAAGGTCTCTAATCTTGAACCCTTGAATCCTCGACCCCTCGAACCCTATTGTTCTATGCCGCTTTTGACAGCTTTACGGCGCAGACCTTATATTCCGGTATCTTTGCCACAGGATCGAGTGCGGCATTGGTCAGCTTGTTTGCCGCTGATTTCGCAAAATGAAACGGGATAAAAACGGTGCCGGTGACAGCAGTCGGCGAGATTTTCACTTTTGCGGTTATATCTCCTCTCCTTGAGGCAACCTTTGCAATTGATCCGTCTTCCAGGCCGAACTTTTTGGCATCCGCTTGTGAAATTTCAACAAAGTTTTCAGGCGCTCTTTCATTGAGCCCTTCAGTTTTCATTGTCATGCTGCCTGTGTGATACTGGTAAAGGAGCCGCCCCGTAGTGAGGTAAACCGGATATTCATCATTGACCTGTTCCGCCGGCGGAATATAATCAATTGCATGGAAAACACCTTTACCGGCCGGGAATGTCTGAGTGTGGAGAACCGGCGTCCCGGGATGATCCTTAGCGGGACACGGCCAGTGAATACCCACACTGTCTATCCGGTCATAATTTATTCCTGCGTAAGACGGAGTCACCTTTGCAATTTCATCCATTATTTCACTGCTGCTTTTATATGACATGGGGTAACCCATCCGGGTTGCTATCTCACCGGTGATTTGCCAGTCCTGCCTCGCTTCTCCGGGCGGTTCGACCGCTTTTCTTACACGCTGCACCCTGCGTTCCGTGTTTGAAAAAGTCCCGTCTTTTTCCGCAAAACATACAGAAGGAAGAACGACATCTGCAAGCTGCGCCGTCTCCGTCATAAAAATATCCTGCACTGCGAGAAACTCAAGGTTCTTTATGCTTTTTTCGGCATGATTAAGATCCGGATCGGAAACAAGCGGGTTTTCACCGACTATATACAGGGCCTTCAGAGATTTATCGTGCGCTTTTGGAATCATCTCGGTGACTTTCAATCCGGGCTTGTCCGGAAGATCGGTAACGCCCCACGCATCCTCCATCTTTTTTCTTACCGCGGGGTCCGCGACCTTCTGGTAGCCGGAAAAAACATCAGGAAGTCCGCCCATGTCGCAGGCTCCCTGAACATTATTCTGTCCCCGGAGAGGATTTACACCCCCCCCTCTGATGCCGAGATTGCCGCACAACATGGCAAGATTTGCCAGGGACTTCACATTGTCGGTTCCGGTTGTATGCTGGGTAATGCCCATGCAGTATAAAATAGCGCCGGCTTTTGCCCCTGCATACAGCCTGGCAGCTTCAGCCAGATTTTGGGCCGGGATTCCCGTTATTGTTTCAACATATTCGGGAGTATATTTTTCAACAGTCTTTTTTAACTCTTCGAAACCGGTTGTCCGGTCCTCGACAAATTTTTTATCGTAAAGGCCTTCTTTTATGATGACATGCATCATACCGTTTATCCAGGCCACATCCGCGCCAAGATTCGGGCGCAGCCACATGTCCGCAAAACCCGACATTTTTATGCGTCTCGGATCAACAACTATCAGTTTTGCTCCTTTATATTTAACCGCCCTTTTTACATAAGAGGACAAAACGGGGTGGTTTTCAGTAGTATTTGAACCTGTCAGCAAAATTACATCCGCTTCTTCCACATCCCCAATCGTATTTGTCATTGCCCCGCTTCCGAATGCCGCGGCCAGACCGGCCACTGTGGAGGAATGTCAGAGACGGGCGCAATGGTCGACATTGTTCGTTTTAAGCACCGCCCTCGCGAATTTCTGGACAATGTAATTTTCTTCGTTTGTTATTCTTGCTGAGGTCAGCACTCCTATGCTGTCCGGACCGTGCTTTTCCTTTATTTCACCGAGTTTTCCGGCAACAAGAGAGAGCGCTTCGTCCCAGGAAGCTTTCCTGAACTCGCCGTTTTCCTTTATAAGCGGTTCCGTCAACCGTTCGGGGGAATTGATGAAATCAAATCCGTATCTTCCCTTTACGCAGAGGCTCCCGAAATTCGGCGGCACATCCTCGACTCCGGTTACCTTCACAACTCTGTTGTAATGTACATGGAGGTAGAGCTGGCATCCCACCCCGCAATAGCTGCATGTTGTTCGGATTTTCTTTGTTTTCCAGTTTCTGGTTTTATATGTGCTTTTCTCAACAAGAGCACCAACCGGACATGCCTGGACGCATTCTCCGCAGAATACGCAATCCGAATCCTTAAGATGCCTGTCTCCGGCTGCTATGATTTTGGTGGATGAACCTCTGTAGCCTATGCTTATGGCATTGTTTACCTGCACCTCGTTGCACGCCTGCACGCAGCGGCCGCATAAAATACACTTGGAAAAATCCCGTATGATAAAAGGATTATCAAGCTCCGGAGGATATAGAGTGTCGGTTTTGGGAAACCTGTCTCCCTTAACCTGGTATCTGTAGGCAAGGTCCTGAAGAGTGCAGGTTCCGCAAGCCGGGCAGCATTCTCCGGCGTCTGAGCCGCCTATGTCGCAGTTATGGTTACCTGATGAGAGAAGAAGCTGAATGATGAGACGCCGCGCTTCGACAACAGGCGCCGATTCCGTGAATACGACCATGTTCTTCGAAGCCGGAGTGGAGCAGGAAGGCATAAGGCTTCTGGCCCCTTTAACCTCAACAACGCAGATCCGGCATGCGCCTGTCGGAACAGTCCTTTTCAGATAACATAATGTCGGAATATCAATGCCGTTCCGCCTG
>JAUPLM010000376.1 GCA_030836965.1 Thermodesulfobacteriota bacterium
GAGTAGTTGAACTGCCTACATCTATGCCTACGGAAAGCAATTCGATTGTGTTGATTTCCATTCTTATTTCTCACAGAGATACTGAAAGCCGGAAGCCTTCAGTCTGTCCGCCTGAGTAGCTATATTTGTTCCTGAATCGACGCCGCATGTTTCTGTGAGGCGTAAAGACGGGTTGCGGCATTGCGCTTTTTAACGGTGGTCATATTGTCAGCTGCGACAAAATCAACCGCTTTCATATCACAGAAGCGGACGCACTGGGGTTGCCCCCCGCACAGATCGCATTTGAACACTTTTTTGTCGATCTGATTATAATTCATGGCCCCGAACGGGCAGACGCTCACGCATGAACGGCATCCGATGCACAGGGTGTGGTCTATGGCAAGGAAACCGTAATCCGCATCCCGCGATATGGCTCCTACCGGACAGACATTTTTACACGGCGCATCTTCACACTGCTGGCAGATCATCGGAACATACCGGCCTTCATCTTCCCATTTGACGATTTTGATCCTGCTTCTGGCGGGATTCGATATTCCGTCATGCATTACAGAGCAAACCAGTTCGCAAAGGCGGCAGCCGGTACACTTCTGATAATCGACACTTAGAACTTTCTCCATTTTATTTTCCTCTATAATAGGTGTGATGGTTCCTGGTCAAGGCCGAGTCGCCGTATGGTCCCGGACGTCGGCACGCCTTGTTTGTCCCAACCGCAATGGTTATAGAATTCATCCACCATTTTTTTGAATTTTTGACGATCGATTGTCCGTCCAACTACATCGGGAGCCCCTCGCCGCGTCGGTTCATCAAAATAGCGGTGGTTGAGCATGTCTCCTTTTTTAAGATCATTGCGTGTCAACCCCTCTCTCAGATTGAATAACCGTTCAAGATTGTTGCACCGCTCGGCTATTTCCCAAAGCTCTACAGGTGTGAATTCAAGGCCTGTGTTGTAATAGATAACCTTCGGCCAGTCTTCGAAATTGGGCAGGGTAGCTCCCAGAAATACCGTGTGGTATTTGCATATTCCGAGGCAATCGACAGCCATGTAGCAGTTTTGATGCCAGAAGACCTGCCAGGGTTTGCCCTCATATTCGGTATGTTCAGAGCTTAACGGGCCGTCGTATGGGACCGGATTGCTGTAAATCCTGCGCATGACCTTTTCGGGCAGATGGTAGAGATCAATCGCCGGCCGGCTGCGAAGGTGGTCGGACCCCCGTGAAGCCGTTGCAATGTTCAGGGCCAGGCCCGGAGTACCCCGTTCATCGGAATGGAGGTTGCTCATGCCTTTAACCTGGATCAGATATTCAAAAGAATTCCTTCCTATTTTCTCGGATGCCGGGATGCCGCCTTCGGCCAGAACATCACCCAGCCATCCCTTGCGGAGACAAATGCGATGTATCATCTCCAGCAGCGCTTCGTCATTCCCGAACCGCAGGTCCAGCCCGTCGGTCTCCTTGCTTGTAATAATCCCCAGCTCAAAAAGCTCCATGGCCCACGCGATAATGCTGCCGATCTCCAGATTGTCAACGCCGTACTGATTAACAAGATGATTGCCAGCCAGCACAGTTTCGGCTTTTCTGCAGTCCGGCTCAGCCCCGAACGCGCCCTGCGAGGTATACTCCGGTCCCTCGTCGTATTTTCCGGCGTAGGGCCCTGATGGGATTTTGTACTGTGCGCGGCAGTGAACCTGACATCCGAAACACCCGGTCATGTGATACGGCCCGATGGTTTCGGTGGCGATTTCATCGAGTCTTTCGGGCTCAATGTCGTCGGCGTATTCCATCTGATTATATTGAAAGTTGCGGTTACGCAATCCGCCCCAGGAATTTGTAGCGCCCCATATAAAGGGAGTGCCAAGAGACCCCTGGGTGCTGTTGACTTTAGCGCTGGTAATCCCCTCGATAAACCGCTTGTTATATTCCAGGGCATCGACGGGATGGGCGATCTTTACGTCCATAGTGCCGCGAACAGCAACGGCTTTAAGGTTTTTTGAACCCATCACCGCGCCCATGCCCGTGCGCCCTGCGGCGTTCTTGATACCGGTCATGACATTGGCATAGCGGACCAGGTTTTCGCCGGCCTGACCGATAACGGCGCTTTTAATATCCTCGTCACCAAGTTCCTCGCGGATTGCCCATTGAGTTTCTGTAGTTGATTTACCCCACAGATGACCGGCATCGCGAATTTCTATCCTGCCATTGTGGATCCAGATATAGACCGGAGCTTTGGCCTTGCCCGTTATAACAAGGTGATGAAAACCGGCCCAGGCCATCTCCGGGGCAAAAAATCCCCCCATATTGGCGCTCCCCAGCAGGCCGGTAAGCGGCGACTTGGCCATGATATGGGTGCGGGCGGTGGCAGACGCGCAGGTCGCGGTCAGAATTCCGCCGCTTATAAGCAACGGATTGTCCGGTCCGAGCGGGTCGCATCCCTGAGGGGCGTGATTGTAAAGCAGATAGGCATCCAACCCGCGGCCTCCCAGGAATTTTTTCCGAATTTCGATCGGGATCGGTCCGGTTTCAATTTTACCAGTGGAGAGATTGATATATGCGATTTTTCTGTCTAATGCCATATTACACTCCCTCCTTTGCGTGAGATTCGTTTTTTGGCGTTGTTAGTTTTCTGCTCAATGCTACGGCCGCGATTTTCCGGTTTACTTCCCATACCGGTCCGCGGATTCGCGGCAGATCAGGTCTCACCCAGTAAATCCGATATTCCATTCCACAGGTTGCGCACTTGATGTGGTCGGTTCCGGGAGATGGTTCCAGCCTCTCCATGCAACTGGGGTTATGGCACCTGACCTTGCCGAAAGTTCTGGTTTTGCGTAAAGTTTCGGCTGCTGAAAGTTTCTCTGCGTCGTTTGCCATGACAAACTCCTTGCTCTTGATTATTTTAGCCAATCATAATATAATAGTTCACTATCATGAATTATTTGTTCGATATATTGATTTGCTTTTAGCAGAAAAAAATAGAATGTCAATCCTATTTTTCATTTTAATGTAATAAAATAGGCATCAAATTGTTTTTCTGATTGACAGGAGCCTGCTTTTGGTATAAATTTCAAC
>JAUPLM010000377.1 GCA_030836965.1 Thermodesulfobacteriota bacterium
AGAAGTGAAACATGATTGGGATCGAATCGTCCCGGATTTGTATCGACCACCTGCAGGACGCCGATCGCCTTTTTTTGCAGCCTTATCGGAACGCCGAGTATGGAGCGCATGTTCATGCCGGTCATGAGATCAACGCCTTTAAAATGCCGCGAATCCTTTATAGCGTCGGACACCACGAGGCTTTTGTTGTTGGTTGCTACCCATCCTGCGAGGCCTTGCCCTTCGGGGATGCGTAATCCCTGAATGCTGTTGCCGGACAAACCTGTTGCTTTCTGGCATACCAGTTCCCCGGTGCTCAAATCGGTCAGCCAGATGGTGGTTCCTGCGACAGCCATGAGATTTCTTACCTCTTCCAGTACGGTTTCAAAGACCTTATCGAGTTCAAGGGAGGAACTGACGGCATGACTTGCCTTGTTTAACAGGCTTAGTTCGAGATTATGTCGCAGAAGGGACTCTTCAGCGCGCTCCCTGTCGCTTATATTTCTGATTATAATCACTTTTTTTGATTTTTCGTTATCGAGGGAGAGCATGTCGAGTGTTACAATATACTCGTTCAGTTCAAGTTTTTTATCGCTATGCCTTATCTCTTCCGCGTTTTCTGCAGTAATCAGATTTTCTATATAACTTCTGTCGCCTTTCCTGAAAAGATCCGAGAAATATGTTCCGAGCAGTTTTTCTTCAGATATCATTGTCAGATTCAGGGCGCTTGGATTGGCATATACTATTCTTCCATCCGTAATTTCCAGTATTCCGTCCGACATCTTTTCCAGTATGACTTCAAAATGTATCTTTACTGAAAGTAATTCGCCGGTGATTTCTCTTGTGTCAACTTTTTCTATACCGGTCACTCTGTCGGCGAAATCGGATTCGGGGCTGTCAACCGCGTCAAGAACATTGCGGGCCATTTCTGCCAGGGGGCCTTTTACTATGCAGCGATTAGCTCCTACGGAAATTAAGCTAGCTTTTTCTTCAGCAGCGATGGATGAGAGGACAATTATCCGTGTTTTATCGAATTCCTTTGTGCCCCTTATGATTTTACAGAGTTTTTTACCATCGATATTGGGCATTACAAGGTCGACAAATATGATGTCGGGTGTATATGTTTTAAGTATATCAAGGGCGGTCAGGCCATCCGAAGCAGTAACAACTTTATGCCCCTGGTTTGAAAGTATATCGGTAAGAAATTCGCGGATAAATACATCATTATCAACTGCAAGTATATTTTTCATGTTTTGTCTTTCGGATTCTATTTCAAAAAATTAGTAAATATGGTTCTTCTCCAAAATTGCCGTGAGAAAGAGTACAGTATTTTCCAGGCATTTTTCATTTACCCCCGACTCGCCGGGACTTATTTATAGTTTTACGGAAGATTATCCGCATCCAGAAGTATAGCAATATCTCCGTTTTCCATAATTCCTATTCCTGAAAAAAGCTTTATCCTTGACAGAAGTCCTCCCATCGGCAGTACCATAAGAGGACGGTTCCCGATTACATTGTCAACAATTAATTTCATGCCGGACCTGACATCCGCTATGCCGCCATTATCCGCGGTATACCTTAGGCTCAAAACTGTTGCGTAGCTGCTGTTTTTGCCGGTAACTCCCATAAGTTTTCTTGTATCATAATATGATACGGTATTGTCGGCAAAAGATAAATCAATCCTGTCTATTGAATTTATGTTCAATGTCGGTATTGCCAGTATGTATCTTCCTACGGAAAATATGATAGCATAAATAATAGAAAGTGAAAGGGGAAGCTTGATCGACAATTCCGTTTCGGTGTCTTTTTTCGAAGAGATTGTCAGAGAACCTCCGAGGTAATCTACAGACTGGGCTACGACGCTCATCCCAATACCTCTCCCCGATAGAACTGTGGTGCCTTGAGAGGAAGTGAAGTCAGGGCTTAAGATAGTATCACAGATATCCTCTTCGGACATGTTTTTGATCTCTTCATCGGAGATATTCCGTTTCTCTTTGAGATGCTTTATGATCAGAGCTTTGTTTATTCCCCGCCCATCGTCACGAATTTTAATATAAAGATTCTCTTTTTCGCTTCTAGCCTCGATGGTGATTTTGCCGGCCGCATTTTTTCCTTTACTGATTCGTTCCTCCGCAGATTCAATACCATGTGCTATGCAGTTCCGGAATATATGAATGAGAGGTTCACGAAGGCGTTCAAGAAGGGTTATATCCGCCTGAATCTCTCCACCGATAATTTCAAAATCAATGTTTTTACCGTATTCTTTTGCCATGTTCCTTATGCTTGTTCTGAACATATCGGCAAAATCCCCAACAGGCATCAGTCTTAATTTAGTCAACTGGAAGTAGAGGACCTTCATTAAAGATGTATAATGGTCGACCCAGTTTTTAAGACCTGATGACATCTGGTCTGTTGAAAATGAAGGAAATCTTTTCGCAAGAAGCTGTATTTCCTGAGTGAGCCCGAGAAGTTCTTCAATAAAAGAGTAACGTATCCTGACATAGTCAATGCTTTTAATCATCGGATTAGTTTGCGCGGATGAAGGGGATGGCGGCGGCACTGGAATTGTTTCGGAAAGCTCCGGAGGGTTTTTTTGAAAAATTGCCATCAGATTGTCGAATGATTTCTGATCTTCAATCGTGTCGAGCTGCCCGCTTTTTGAGATAAGAGTTCCTAAAAATTCCGAACTTTCAAAAAGCATCTGGACAGCTGCCGGTGAACTCTTTATTTTTCCCTGTTGAAATTTGATGCACCACTCCTCAATTAAATGGCACAAATCCGAAATTTTATTCAGGCTCAAAGCTCTTGCCATACCCTTAATTGAGTGAACCTTACCGTGAATCTCAGCCCACAGATCAAGGTTAGATAAGTTCTTTTCAACCTGTATTAGCAGATCTTCAAGTTCTTTCAGATATTTGCCCGATTCACTGGCAAATATTTTCTCATATTTTGCAAGGTCCATAGGATAGCTCTGAAACTTTTTTCCAGATATAGTCGGGCGTTAGTAA
>JAUPLM010000378.1 GCA_030836965.1 Thermodesulfobacteriota bacterium
ACTGGGAAATGGCCACAATAGGAGACCCTTTAATGGATCTCGGAAGTTCTCTTGCATACTGGATACAGAAAGACGATCATCCGGATCTCCTGGCCATCAGGATGATGCCAACAAACGCCGAAGGAGCTCCGACAAGAGAAGATCTTGTAAAATTATATTCCGGCTTGTCGGGCCGCAAAATCGATAATTTTGATTTTTATTACTGCTTCGGGCTGTTCAGGCTTGCCGCCATAGCCCAGCAGATTTACTACCGCTATTATCATGGTCAGACAAAGGACGAGAGGTTCAAAACCATGATAATCGGAGTGCATGTACTGGAGAACGCCGCACAACGCATAGCAGGAAGATAGGCCGCGGCGCCGGATAGGAGTAAAAGCCGTATCAGGGTATGGGCTGATACGATTCCGCCGGATTTTTTTCTTTATCCTGCAACGGCAGCAAATCCGCGTCAATTAGATCCGAACAGCCCCGGGTGGAATATCTTCACGAAGCCATGTATCTTCTCTGCCTGTACAAGCTTTTGTCGACTACCCGGGGGCGTTTATAAATTTCCGCATACTTTCCGGTGTAATCGCATCAGCCCATACCCTGATACGGCTTTCAGCCCGTAACAATCACGGCATCAACAGCTATTATTCCTGTTTTGCCGGCAATCAGAGGGTTAATATCTATCTCTTTAATTTCCGGATTACCGCAGCCAAGCTCGCCGAGACTTACAATGATCTTTGCGAGGCGATCCCTGTCAACCGGCGGATATCCGCGGAATCCGTTCAGGAGTTTCTGCGATTTAAGGCGCTCTATCATCGAAAGTGCTTCTCCATGACCAAGCGGCGCAACCGCAAATACGGTATCTTTCAATATCTCGGTAAAAATTCCCCCGAGTCCCAGCATTACACAGGCACCGAATTGCGGGTCCCGCACCATTCCGGCAATGAGTTCTAAACCGCCTTCCACCTGCTTCTGAACAAGAACCTTTCCTTTACCGTCCATTTTTATATTCAACTCGCCGAAAACCTTCTTTATTTCATCTTCAGAAGAGATGCCAATCCGTACCAGACCTGACTCCGTCTTATGTATCTCTCCCGGTAGAATTCCTTTCATTACCAGAGGAAAGCCGAACGAGCGGGCGGCGCCGATGGCCTCTTCCGCGGTAACCGCGATTTTCTCATCAACAACGGGAATGGAATAGCCGGCAAGAATTTTTTTCGAGACATGCTCATCGAGAGCGCCCGTTCTATCTCCAAGTTCCGCTTTATATTTATCAAAGATTCCAGATCCCGGCGTATAAGACGGAGGAACGGTTTTTTCAGGTTTTTTGCGTTCAAACACGGCCGCCATGCATTCAACAGCCCTGTAAAGTTCCCGATACACCGGAACCCCGAGGTTTTGTGTGTGAGTCTGAAATTTTTCCGCTTTTTCAAACTCCCCGAGAAGCCAGCAGAACATAGGTTTATTTGATTTTTTCACAATATCTATGAGATTTGAAATATCAAAGTTGAGAGCAAACCCTCCCGCATAATAATGGAGGAGCAACGCATCAACATTGGGGTCAGCGCAAACGGCTTTTACTGCTTCACCATACGCTTTTTCAGAACCGCCCTTTTCAACGGCAGGCCAGAGGTCAACCGGATTTGCTACCGGCATCCATTCGGGATTGATTTTTTTAAGAGCATCCTTAGCCGGCCCGGAGAGTTCGGCTATCGAAAGCGTCGTTTTCTCAATGAAATCCGAAGAGACTATTCCTGCACCCCCGCTGAATGTCAGAACTGCAACGCCTCCGGTGACTCTGCGGGGAATTTCCGGATACATTGCAAGCGCCCTGCACAGATCCATCATCTGTTTAAAATCAACCGCTTCAACAACACCCGCCTGGGCCAGCGCGCCGCTGATTACAGCGCTGTTTCCCGCGAGGCTTGCCGTATGGCTCAGGGCGGCCGCGGCTCCTTTTGCGCTTTTTCCGCCTTTCAGCACCACGATCGGTTTTAACGAACGGCGGCAGATATCCAGAAAACGGCGACCGTCTGAAAAGGATTCAAGATACAATCCCACAACAGCAGTTTCCGGATCTCCCAGGAAGTATTCAAGGAGTTCGCACTCATCAACATCCACCTTGTTTCCTATAGAACAGACTTTGCTGATTCCCATTACTCCGTGAGACATGATATCTATTATGAAGCCTGCCGAAAGCATTCCGCTCTGCACGATAAGAGAGACATTTCCCTTGATGAAATCATAATTCCAGATAGACGGTGAAACAAAAGAAAAGACCTGCCTTGAATGCACATCCACAAGACCCATGCAGTTCGGCCCCCAAAGTCTGATTCCTGTTTTTTTGCATATATCCTTCACTTCGCTTTGCAGCGATTTGCCGCTATCTCCTGTTTCGGCAAAACCTCCGGATTGAATCATAACTCCCGGAATCTTTCTTTGAACACACTCCCGGATTACATCAGGCACCAGTTTGGCCGGGACAAACACAATCGCAAGATCAACCGGGTCAGGCACATCCGTAACCGAACGATAACATTTCAGACCCTCTATCTCCGGGTAAGCCGGGTTTACCGGATAAATCTCACCTTTATATCCCTTTAACAGATTCTTAAGTATGGAGTTTCCCCCTTTATTCGGATTGGAGCTTGCTC
>JAUPLM010000379.1 GCA_030836965.1 Thermodesulfobacteriota bacterium
ATCGGAGTATCTTCTTCCCCGCTTCCCCATCTGATTGAAGAAATGGTCAACGGACATTTAAAAGAATTTATAAAATAAGGATGGTCAAAATGTGTGAAGCCAATGCTTATCTTATTGAAGAAAATAATCAAAAACTCATCATGGAATCGGTCGACACTGTCGAGCCTGAAGGTGATGGCGTGAGGCTTGTCAGTATATTCGGGGATCAAAAATATATAAAAGCCAGAGTTCACTCCCTTTCTCTGGTAGACCATAAAATATTTTTAAAGTAACAGCAAAAGCCCGATGAAAATAATTATAGCCAAAAGCGCAGGCTTTTGCATGGGTGTCCGCAGAGCCGTCGAGATGGCTCTTGACATGCCCCGCAAATATAAAGGTCCTATTTTCACTTTCGGTCCGCTTATCCACAATCCCCAGGTACTCGATCTTCTGAAGGGAAAGGGAATTTCTATTGTGGAAGAAATACCCGCTCAGGGATCCGGAACTGTGCTGATAAGGGCTCACGGAGTTCCTCCGGGAATAAAAAAAAATCTTAAAAGTTCGGGCTTTACGGTAATTGATGCGACATGTCCCCGCGTAGTCAAAGTTCAGGCTATCATCAGGAAACATGCCAGGCAGGGTTATGCCTCCATCATTATCGGAGACAAAAATCATCCCGAAGTGACGGCTCTTCTCGGATATGCCGGAGACAGAGGTTATGCCGTAGGAAACATGGAGGAGCTTGAATCCGTTCCGCGGTTTGAAAAAGCGATAGTTGTCGCACAGACCACACAGAATATCATCCTGTATGAAAAGGTGAAGGAATGGATTAAAGTTAATTTTCCGCATTACAGGATATATGATACTATCTGCAATTCGACATCCAAAAGGCAGGCCGAGGTAAAGGAACTAGCAGGACAAGTTGATGCTGTAATAGTTGTAGGCGGGCACAGCAGCGGCAACACACAGCGGCTTGCCGAGGCATCGAGGCAGGCCGGAAAGCCTGCTTATCATATTGAGACTGAATCAGAGATAGACCCCGATATACTTGCCTCATCAGAAAAAATAGGTATAACCGCTGGAGCTTCGACACCCAACTGGATGATCAAAAGAGTTTACAGGACCCTGGAAGAACTCTCGTATAAAAAGGCGCGGGGTTTACGCAGGCATTTTTATGCAATAGAACGCTCACTGCTACTGACGAATATATACGTTTCCATAGGGGCCGGATGCCTCTGTTATGCCAATATCAGGCTGCTCGGCGAAACATCAGGATATTTCCCATACATCGTTATGTCCATGCTGTACGTTCTTTCAATGCACACTCTTAACAACCTCATCGGCAGAAAGGGGGATTATTACAACGACCCTGACAGGGCCTCCTTTTACAAAAAACATCAGACTCTTCTTTCATTCCTCGCTGTCTCGGCAGGAGGCGCAGGTCTTTTGACGGCATACTCTGCTGGTCTGACCTCATTTCTGGTGCTTTTATCCATGAGTGTTATGGGGCTTTCCTACAATTTAAGAATTATACCCGAAAAACTGTCAAAAGGCAGATACAGGAGTATAAGGGACATACCCGGCTCCAAGACCGCGCTTATTTCACTTGCCTGGGGGGTTGTAACATCGATCCTTCCTTCTCTTTCCCTGCATTTTAAAGCCGGAATTCCTGTAGTCTTCATCCTGGCTGTAAGCATGATTTTTGTAAGGACAGCTTTTTTCGATATTCTTGATATGCAGGGAGACCGCATTGTCGGAAAGGAAACCATTCCTATTATTCTCGGTGAAAAAAAAACAATGCGCCTGCTTAAATATATACTTCTTGCCTCATCTGCTGTTCTGCTTATTTCAGGCGCATTCAACCTTATCTCAAACCTCGGGTTCGTTCTTTTTCTCTCTCCATTATTCTTATACTTAGTGCTGACAAAGCATGAGCAGGGGTACATGCTTCCCGGAACGAAACTTGAATTTCTGGTTGAATCCCATTTTGTAATGGCTGGAATACTGGCTTTTGCGTGGCCGTTTCTTTAAAATTCCTGAACCGGACGTCTTCAATAATATGGCAAAGAGAATATCTGCAACACCGGCTACCCGTATATTAAAGGAACAAAAAGCCGCTTTCATTTTGTATCCTTACAGGTATGAAGAGAAGGGAGGGACGGCAGCCGCTGCAAAAGCCCTTAATGTAGCGGAGCATACCGTGATCAAGACACTTGTAATGGAAACGGAAGCAAAGGAGCCATTTCTGGTGCTGATGCACGGCGACAGGAAAGTATCGGTAAAGGCTCTCGCCGCATCGCTTAAAATTAAAAACGCAGCGCCATGCATGCCGGAAATAGCTCATAAGCATACGGGATATTTTACGGGTGGAATTTCCCCGTTCGGTACAAAAAAGCCCTTGAAGGTATACATGGAAGCCTCGATAGCGACCATTGAAAAAATTTACATCAATGCGGGCAAAAGAGGTCTTCTTGTTCAAATCGCAGTAAAAGATCTGATAAGAATCCTGAATCCGATGCTTGTTAATGTCGCGATATAAGATTGCCGGACCCGTAATAAGTCAATTTTTCACACAAAAGCCCAAAGGCTCAAAGAGAATCCGACAGTCCGGTAAAGGGTCGGTTCATTCCCGGAGCTTCGTCTCTCTTGCCGCATCCTCCGGATTAATACGCCATGTAATAAGAGGTGAGAAGAAGTAGAGAAGCATGTATGAAAATGAAACATACCCGAAGTACGGGGTAAAGGCCGACAGAAGAACGAGAAAGGTGAGCCTGCCAAACCACGGGTGGCGGCCGACAAAGCGACCGAGATGAAGGTACTTTATGGGATAAATATTCATAAAGAGAGCGGCCGTTAAAATGGTTACAAAGCAGAAAACCCCCCAGAAGTAAATCATACCGGGCTCGTCCGATACGCTCTGATTGAACATCATGAGAGGAGCTGTAACGAGCAAAGCGGCTCCCGGTGACGGCATTCCCTTGAAAAAACCCGGGATGGGATGTTTATCCAGGGTGAAATAGACAAGCCTGCCTATGCCCAGGGCGGCATAAAGGAGCGCGGCGAAAGCTATCGGGAGATTCAGAACAAAAACATTCTGGGAGTCCGAAAGCGTTATGTAAAATATCCAAGCGGGAGCAATGCAAAAACTGATGGCATCCGCAACATCATCCATGATGCTTCCGAAATTGATTTTGACCGGATGGTTATCAAGCGGCTCGGTCAGTCCCAGTTTGCGGGCAAGAGCGCCGTCGAGCTTATCGAACATGGCTGCTCCGATAAGAAAAAGATATGCTTCTTTAACGCGGCCCTGATAAGCGAAAAAAACGGCAAGAAGACCCATTACCGCATTCATGACTGTCAGTGAATTAGGGAAAAAGGAGAGGATTTTCCGCCTCAGAAGGTCATCATCATCACAGATGCCGTCAAGACAGTATGTCCCGTATTTGCGGCAGTAGCCTGCAATTGATCCGAAGTTTATCACAAGAAATATTATCTCGATAATAAACAACGTGCGCAGCGGAAGATTTCCCAGCCATGAAACCCAGGAATATAATATTGAACCGGAGTCGTCTGAAACATGAAAAGCGTGCGCGTATAAAAGCGCACCGACAGGAGCGGCCACGATGGTGCGAAGCCTTGTA
>JAUPLM010000380.1 GCA_030836965.1 Thermodesulfobacteriota bacterium
AGGCTTTCCGAATCTTATATCGATATCAACACCTGAGAGAAGCATAGTACCTTCGGTCATTATTTCTTCCGTTACACGTTCAGGAATATTGTCAACAAGATACCCGGCGAGCCTGTTCAAGGCGTTTTCATAACCCCTTACCGGGTAATAGGTTGCATTGACAGGAACAATAAAGGTATTTCTTTTAAAAACCGGCTCTGTGGAATCTATTCCGAACATATCCGCGGTACGCCGCGCTTCATCCGGCACGATCTCCGCCATTTTCCGGAGACGCTGCCTGTAAAATTCGGTTCTTAATGCAAGGGTGGCCGCGCCAGTATGGGGAGGATGTTTCCCTCCCGCATATGAGATCATGAATTTTCCCTTCTCAATAATTTTTTTGTCCTTTACCATCATGCCTTCGGGGAATATTATCCATGAAGCCTCTCCGGTGAGAAGGCTCTTTACCACAAGAAGATCACGGTCCGGATCCTTTGTGGATACCGCTCCGACCTTTTCAAGCACTTCTCCGAAGGTCCCCCTGAAAAGAGAGTAATCCGCAAGAGACCATACAGGTATGTTGTTTGTGAGGTGATAGATATGGTAAGGAAGAAAGAGTGTTTCAATACGGGTAAAGTGGTTTATGACGAATATGACTGATCCGTCGGGTATATTCTCTTTCCCGTGAATGTATATCCTCGCCTTTGAAAGACCGGCGAGTGCTTTTATAGCAAAACCAGCCATTTTATATGCAAAACGGTTCATGGAATTCTCTCAGTCGCCTTTCAAAATGTTGACATTCACCTGCAATACAGATTAATATCATTTCCAAAAAAAATAAAGAATTGTTTTGATTCCGGCAGATAGCATAAACCCATATCCTCATCCGGACTTTTTGTTAATCGCTCAATCCGGAATAATTTTTCGGAGGTTTAAAGTGTATTCTAAAATACTTGTACTACGATTCCCCCAGACGGAGGTCCAGAAACCAATAGTCTGCAGTCTTGCAAGAGACTATGATCTTGTCTTTAATATATTGAACGCAACTGTTCTCCCGAGAAAAGAAGGGATCATGGTCCTTGAGTTGTCGGGATCAAGAAAGAATTTCAACGAGGGGGTTCAATATTTAAAAAGCCAGGGGGTCAGCGTTCAAAAAGCCTCTCAGGAGGTAAAACGCGACAACGATAAATGCACCAACTGCGGAGCATGCACGGCTGTGTGTCCTACAGGTGCGCTTTCGATTAACCGGCCTGATATGATTGTTACTTTTGATCAGAGCAGGTGCAGTGTATGTGAACTTTGCGTTCCGGCATGTCCTCCCCGCGCGATGAAAATTCGTCCGATAAACAATTCCTTTTTTTGAACCACAAAATCGACCACATTACCCGCTGCCGGCAGCGGGGATTGACGGGCGAATCTGAAATCGATCAAAAGTCCTTACGGTCGAATCCGCCTCAGGCGGACCGATACTTGCGACGGGGAATCTTCAATGAAGAAAAAAATTGCCATTGCCATAAGCGGAGGAATCGATTCACTTGTTTCAGCATATCTGCTGAAAGAGGAAGGCTTCGAGGTAACAGGAATACATTTTCTGACAGGATATGAGGAATGCGGTAAACAGAAAATCTCAGATCTGGCCGGACAGCTTGACATCCGGATCGAAATTTTGGATTGCAGCAGGGAATTCAGAACAAAAGTTGTCGATTATTTTACTCATGCGTACGGGTCGGGAAAAACCCCTAACCCCTGTCTTGTGTGCAACCCGAAGATAAAGTTCGGAACCGTCCTCGATTTCGCACTCAAACTCGGGGCTTCGTTTCTCGCAACAGGACACTACGCGGGGAAGATTAAAGGGGATGACGGTTTGTTTCATCTTATAAAAGGCGCCGATATAAAAAAGGACCAGTCATATTTTCTCTCCTTCCTCACTCAGGCACAGCTTTCACGGGCGGTTTTTCCGATCTCCCGGTTTACCAAGAAGGAAGTTAAAATGCTCGCAGGCGAAAAAGGACTTAGTCCTGCTGTTGAAAGCGAAAGCCAGGACATATGTTTTATCAGAAATATGAATTACGGCACATTTCTATCGCATCAAGCGGGATTTATACCCAAAAACGGAGAAATAGCCGACATCAGCGGTAAAATAATAGGAAGCCACAGAGGAATCCATCTCTTTACCGTAGGGCAGAGACGCGGAATCAACTGCCCTGCCGCCGAACCCTACTATGTCATCAGCACTGATGTGGATAAGAATCTTGTTATAGTAGGCTCAAAAGATGATCTTTTAACGGACAGGTGCCGTGTAACAGGAATAAACTGGATATCAAAGGAGCAGAGGTCGCCCATAGAGGTTCATACACGCATAAGGTATCGTAATAAAGCCGTTAAATCAACCCTGATTCCGGAAGGAAGGCGTACCGCTACAGTGATCTTCAAAAGCCCTCAGCAGGCAGTTACACCTGGACAGGGAGCGGTATTCTATCAGGAAAATGAAGTTTTAGGCGGAGGTTTTATTGATGGATTCGTCCACCA
>JAUPLM010000381.1 GCA_030836965.1 Thermodesulfobacteriota bacterium
AAATCAACCGCTTTTTCATCGCAGAAGCGGACGCACTGAGGTTCCCCGCCGCACAGGTCGCATTTAAATACCTTTTTGTCGACCTGGTTGTAATTCATCGCGCCGAACGGACAGACGCTCACGCAGGAACGGCAGCCTATGCACAGGGTGTGGTCTATGGTCAGAAAACCATAATCCTCATCACGCGATATGGCTCCTACCGGGCAGACATTTTTGCATGGCGCATCTTCACACTGCTGGCAGATCATAGGCACGTACTGGCCTTCCTCTTCCCATTTGACAATTTTGATCCTGCTTCTGGCGGGGTTGGATATCCCGTCATGCTTTACGGAACAGACCAGTTCGCACAGACGGCAACCGGTGCACTTCTGATAATTGACAGTCAGAACTTTCTCCATTTTATTTCCCTCTCTGATAGCTATAATAGGTGTGATGGTTCATGGTCAAGGCCGAGCCGCTGCAAGGTTCCGGGTGCAGGCACTCCCTGCTTGTCCCAACCGCAGTGGTTATAGAATTCATCCACCATTTTTTTGAATTTTTGGCGATCTATCGTCCGTCCTACAACATCGGGAGCTCCGCGCTTTGTCGGTTCGTCAAAATAGCGGTGATTGAGCATATCTCCTTTTTTCAGATCATTTCGCGTCAATCCCTCTCTCAAATTGAATAACCGTTCAAGATTGTTGCACCGTTCGGCAATTTCCCAAAGCTCTACAGGCGTAAATTCAAGGCCTGTGTTGTAATAGATCACCTTCGGCCAGTCCTCAAAATTGGGGAGGGTTGCGCCCAGAAATACTGTGTGGTATTTGCATATTCCAAGGCAATCAACGGCCATGTAACAGTTTTGATGCCAGAAGACCTGCCAGGGTTTGCCTTCATAGTCGGTATGTTCGGAGCTCAGCGGGCCATCGTAGGGAACCGGGCTGCTGTATATCTTTCGCATAACCTTTTCGGGCAGATGGTACAGGTCTATCGCAGGCCTGCTGCGAAGATGGTCGGACCCGCGCGAGGCCGTGGCGATGTTAAGGGCCAGGCCAGGCGTGCCCCGTTCATCTGAATGCAGATTGTTCATGCCTTTCACCTGGATCAGGTAGTCAAAAGAATTCTTCCCGATTTTCTCGGACGCGGGGATGCCCCCCTCGGCCAGAACATCTCCCAGCCAGCCTTTGCGAAGACAAATCCGATGGATCATTTCCAGCAGAGCTTCATCATTCCCGAATCGCAGATCAAGGCCGTCGGTCTCCTTGCTGGTGATTATTCCCAGTTCATAAAGCTCCATTGCCCATGCTATCATGCTTCCGATTTCGAGGTTGTCGACGCCGTACTGGTTGACAAGATGATTTCCGGTTAAGACCGTCACGGCGCTTCTGCAGTCCGGCTCGGCACCGAACGCACCCTGGGAGGTGTACTCCGGTCCCTCATCGTATTTCCCGGCATAGGGGCCTGATGGGATTTTGTACTGGGCGCGGCAGTGAACCTGGCATCCGAAACACCCCGTCATGTGATGCGGGCCGATGGTTTCAGTGGCAATTTCATCGAGTCTTTCAGGTTCTATATCGTCAGCGTACTCCATCTGGTTGTATTGAAAGTTGCGGTTACGCAACCCGCCCCAGGAATTTGTAGCCCCCCAAATAAAAGGAGTGCCGAGAGAACCCTGGGTCCTGTTGACTTTAGCGCCGGTAATGCCGTCGATAAACCGCTTGTTATGTTCCAGGGCTTCTACGGGATGAGCGATCCTGATGTCCATGGTTCCCCGGACAGCCACGGCTTTAAGGTTTTTCGACCCCATTACCGCGCCCATGCCGGTACGCCCCGCGGCGTTCTTGATGCCGGTCATAACATTGGCATACCGGACCAGTTTCTCGCCGGCCTGGCCTATAACGGCGCTTTTGATATCCTCGTCACCGAGTTCTTCGCGAATCGCCCATTGGGTTTCAGTGGTTGATTTGCCCCACAGATGGGCCGCGTCGCGTATTTCTATCTTACCGTTGTGAATCCAGATGTAGACCGGTTTTTTGGCCTTGCCCTTTATAACCAGATGGTGAAAGCCGGCCCATGCCATCTCCGGGGCAAAAAATCCTCCCATGTTGGCGCTGCCCAGCAAACCGGTAAGAGGCGATTTGGCCATGATGTGAGTTCGGGCTGTGGCTGACGCGCAGGTCGCGGTCAGCAATCCGCCGCTTATCATAAGCGGATTATCAGGTCCGAGCGGGTCGCATCCCTGCGGCGCGTGATTATAAAGAAGATATGCGTCCAGTCCGCGGCCGCCGAGAAATTTTTTTCTGATTTCGACGGGGATCGGGCTGGTTTCGATTTTACCCGTAGATAGGTTAATATATGCAATTTTTCTGTCCAAAGCCATCTTATACTCCCTCCTTTGCCTTTGATTTGCCGGCCGGTGTTTCAAGTTTTCTCTTCAGCGCTTCGGCCGCGATTTTCCGGTTGACTTCCCAAACAGGTCCGCGGATTCGCGGCAGATCGGGTCTGACCCAGAATATGCGGAATTCCATTCCGCAGGTTGCGCACTTGATGTGATCGGCGCCCGGTGACGGCTCAAGTCTCTCCATGCAACTTGGATTGTGGCACCTGACCTTGCCGAAGGTTCTGGTTTCGCGCAGTGTTTCGGACGCTGAAAGCTTTTCTGTTTCGTTAGCCATGACAAGCTCCTTCTTATTGATCATGAAAATTTTAGTAAGTTTTAGAACAAAAGTTCACTATCATGAATTTTTATATTTGACATATTGGGTTATTTTTAGCATATAAAAATAAAAAGTCAATGCCAATTTTAAATTTAATGCAATAAAAAGGCGGTATGGCCATTTTTCTGGTTGACAGGGCGGCTCTTATGATATAAATTTTATTCAACATAGTGGTTCACTATACTGAACTTTTTCATTGGTTCTTATCTGTACGCTGACTGCGATACCGGCATGGCTGTTAACGCGGCGGTTTGCATTAAAAGATATCTATCCGGTGAGTTAACAGGATACGGCCGGAGATTAAACAGGTTACGGTTATGACAATAAAAATTATCCCATCCGATAATGAGATCCCTTCCGGACGCGTGATCCCTGAAGAGATGGTTTTAAGATTAAAAAAAGGTGATCCGTCTGTTCTCATTTCCGACAGCGGCGATATTCAGGCAACCCCCAAAGTTCTAGCGGTTGATCCACGGAAATGCAACGGCTGCAGGCTCTGTGAAATCGCCTGTTCCCTTTCCCATGAAGGTGAAGTCGATACGGCCAGGTCACGAATCCGTGTTCTCGAATGGAATTTGGAGGGAATTTATCTGCCTGTTTTATGCCAGCATTGCACCGATGCGCCCTGTAAGGCCGCGTGTCCGAAGGATGCCATATCCTGGCAGGATGACTGGGGAAGGGTCGTGATCGATTACGACCGATGCGTGTCATGTCAAATGTGCCTGGCGGCATGCCCATTCGGAGCTATTGGGTTTGACAAGGCCCGTGAAGTAGTTTTTAAATGCGATTTGTGCAACGGCCGGCCCCAGTGCGTGAACTTTTGCGAACCCGGAGCGCTGACCTTCACATATGCCGACCGGGTACCTTATCCGAAGATTCGCCGGGCTGCCGGCATCGTAAAGAGGTACTAGAGGAGATACTAAATGAGTTATTTCAAGGTAAACAGCAAATGCACCGGGTGCCTGGCCTGTTTACAGAATTGTCCGGCAAACGCGATTGAGGTCAAGGACTCAGGTGAAAAAAGAACACTGCTGCACAACATGGCCCGCTGCGCACGCTGCGGCAATTGCTGGCGCATATGTCCCGAGCAGGCCATTGAATTTCAGCACATGCTGACAAACCAGTGGGATGAAGTCGTTGTGATGACGCTTATTCACTGCCATGTATGCGGAGAACCCCTTTATACGGGAGCCTTCAGAGATACTCTCGCGGGGAAAACCGGCATTTCGGGAACACCGTTGTGCTCCCGGCATAAAGAGGCCCTCGCACTGAAGGTCAACACCCATTTTGCCGGTCACAAAGCAGGCCAAACGAGGTAAAGTTATGATCGTCGGAGATATCAAACCAATAGAAGAGATCGTGGCTTCAATTTCCGGATATGAAAAAATTCTGGTTGTCGGTTGCGGAAGCTGCGTTTCCGTATGTCTTTCCGGCGGAGACCGCGAAGCGCAAATGCTTGCACAGGAGCTCAGACGCAAAACGCACTATGACAATTCTCCGCCTGCCGTTGAGGTGGACTGCATTCTAAGACAATGCGAACTGGATATCATCAAGGCCTATCACGAAGTCCCGGCCGGAACTGATGCCGTGCTTTCTCTGGCCTGCGGCGCCGGAGTCCAGACCATGGCCGAAGCCCTTGATCCACTTCCGGTTCTACCCGCGCTGAATACAACCTTTTTGGGAGCGTCATCTCAACCGGGAGTCTGGCGGGAAATGTGCCTGGGTTGCGGCAACTGTCTTTTAACTTACACCGGCGGCATATGCCCGATTGCCCGCTGTTCCAAGAGCCTGCTGCACGGACCGTGCGGAGGCACCAACGGCAGGAACTGCGAAGTAAGCCCTGATATTCCATGCGCATGGGTTCAGATAATTGAGCGGCTATCCAGGCAGAATAAACTTGATCTGCTCTCAGAAATAGAAGAGCCGAGAGACTGGAGGTCGGCAAACGCTGCCGGCCCGCGAACCCGTTCGCGAACCGGTATCGGCGGCAGCCCGGGGTCCTTGAGATGAAAAAAAAGTTGTTATTATAGCCACCTGTTCTGAAGATGAAACGTGACGGATTCCGACATACATGACCCTGTTTGCATGGCTTTACAATAAGGCCGACAAGATAAGCCCCGCCTTCTTGATATTCTAACCCTTCTGATATATGCCCTTCGCAGATCCGCTGAGCGCGGTTTTCCATTGCATGTAGGATCTGCATGCAAAGATAGTTTGATAAATATTGCCTGACCTGATATAAATTGCCCCGATATTGATTTCAAAGATATATACCGGTTAATCACAAACGAGCGGTTTTATTGTGTGTGATATATCAAGCACAGCATTTCTTTTCTTTTTTATCCGGCAATAAGGATAACTTCCTTTGATCATTCGGCATAAACCACTGTTTAACAAAAGGAGAAACAAATGATAAAACAGTTGTCTGTTCCGCTGTCCATAATATTTGTTTTCATGGCTGCTTTTTCATTTGCTGAAAACAAGAAGATGATCCGCATAGGAGTTACCCAGATTGTTTCTCATGCTGCGCTTGATGCGGACCAGAAGGGTTTTGAAAAGGCATTGAGTTCAGCCGGATTCAAAGAAGGTGTCAACATTATCTATGACCGCCAGAATGCACAGGGCGATATGGTGAAGGCAAACACTATAGCAAAGAAATTCAACGATGAAAAAGTTGACCTGATTCATGCTATTGCCACTCCAACCACCCAAGTTGTAACGAGGATAACAAAAAAGATTCCCGTTGTCTTTTCTTCGATAACAGATCCGGTCGATGCCGGGATCGTCCCAAAGGACAGCTCTCCAGGAAAAAAATCCGGCACAAACGTGACAGGTGTGAGTGACCGGTGGCCGGTATTTCTTCAAATGGAAATGTATGCCAAATTCGTTCCAAAGGTAAAACAATGGGGCACCATTTACAATGCCGGAGAAGCGAACTCTGTCGTGCATATCGGGGAGATGAGAGAAGCCGCAAAAAAACTGGGGCTGGAGCTGGTCGAGGTCACTATCAGCAATCGCTCGGAAGTAGCAAAGGCCGCCCTCTCGCTTGCAGGGAAGGTCAAGGCCATTGTGATCTCATCTGATAATACGGCCATTTCAGATTTTGATACAATTGTTAAAATATGCAATGAGAAAAAAATCGCTCTTTTTGCCGGTGATGTGGATAGCGTTCCAAAGGGAGCAACCGCTGCATATGGTTTGGATTATTTCCTGGTGGGCTACTCGGCCGGGAAAAAAGCCGCGCTGGTACTCAAGGGGCAAAATCCCGGCGACATCCCCTGGGGGCCTATGGAGAAGTTCAGTCTTGTCATAAATTCAAACGCGGCAAAGGCTCAGGGCGTAATCATTCCGCCTGATTTGCTTAAGAAGGCGGATAAGGTACTCAATTAAAGAGCTTCGTTATGAATCGTGAATTGAAAGGAAAGCGTACCAATGAAGTTCTTCAATAGTGTCAAAGCATTATATTCGGCTGTAGGCATCTTGTTTATAACCGTTGCCATTGGTTACTACCTGGATACCAAGAACGATAACATGTATGTCAACCATCTGGAAATAAACCTTGGGTTGGAAAAGATGGTTCGGCTTAACCAGGAGTTGGCCGGCATGCTCTTGTTGTCTGTCGTTGAGCAAAATACATTACGCACTACAAGGTATGACACTGTTTATAATGACTCACAGGATGCAATCAGCAAGATTGCGGTTCTCACGAAAAGTATGGTCATAAGCCAGGAAATCACGACCTTGATTGAGAGCCGTGACAAAATTTACGCCCTGGAAGAAACAGCCATCCGGCTCATGAGATCGGATAAGTGGAAAGAGGCCAGAGACATACTCTTTGGCGACGAGTATTCAATTACAAAAAAAACCTATGAAATTGACATCGAGTCGGTTTCAGAAGCTATTCTGGGTGAAGTCGCGGTGACGGAAAAAAGTTTCAACAGAATAAAAACAGCGTCACTCTTCATAAGAATCAGCGCTCTTTTCTTCCTGTTGTGGACAGGCATCATGTTTTCACGAAGAACCAGGGCAGATCTGGCCGAGCAGGTGCGATTACAGACACAGATTTCAGCCGCGAACAAATTGCTGGAGGAACGGGTGCATGAGCGAACCGAGGAGCTCCGTCTATTGCTTCATTCAGCCGGCGAGGGGATGTTCGGTATAGATGCCGCCGGACAGATAACTTTCATTAACCCTGTAGCACTCAATCTTCTGGGTTTTGGCGAAGATGAGATGATAGGCAAAGATGTGCACAGCCTTATCCACCAGTCCCACCCGGATGGTTCCCGCTATCACAAGGAAGATTGCCCCATGAACGCCACCTGCATCAGCGGCATTCAAAACCATGTGACGGACGAAGTGCTCTGGCGCAAGGATGGCAGCTCTTTCCCTGTTGAGTATTCAAGTACGCCTATTATTAAAGACGGAAAAGCCATTGGGGCGGTAGTGACCTTTCGCGACACCACCAAGCGCGTGCAAGCGGAAAAAGAACTGAAGGAGCAAATGGATGAACTGGAGCGGTTCAACCGATTGACCATCGACCGCGAGGAAAAAATGATCCAGCTCAA
>JAUPLM010000382.1 GCA_030836965.1 Thermodesulfobacteriota bacterium
CAGGGGAAAAAAGGGAAAAGAGCCATAGAATTTTACAGCGATGAAGATCTCGACAACCTGATCGGACGTGTAAAGCGTTCGCGATAATGCTGATATGCATTTTTTACTTCGCTCCTGCTCCATGAGCGCTGAATAACTTACAGCAGCCATACCCCGGGCTATTATGCAAAGGGTTCATGGGATGTCGCTTCATATAATAATAGACGGATATAATATGATCCGTCAGTCTCCTTCTTTAAGCTCTCTCGACAGGAAAGATATCCGGCGCGGGAGAGACGCCCTGCTCGATCTGCTTGCTTCATATAAAAAAACACGGTCTCACAGAATCACGGTTGTTTTCGACGGTATAAGCGATTCCGTCTTTTCATCGGAGAAAGAGAAGATAAAAGGGATTGAAGTGCGTTTTTCAAGGCGTCCCGACTCGGCTGATACGGTGATAAAAGAGCTGGCATCCGGATACAGGGAAAAGGCATTGGTAGTGAGTTCCGATATGGATGTGGTCAGATTTGCCGAAGCAAGAGGTTCCGCTACAATAAGTTCTCCCCTGTTCGAGAATAAAATAAGAGCGGCATCATGTTTTGACGGCGCCGGAACGGATAAAGATGAGGAGTGTGAAAGGCGGTCGGATACCAGAAAGAAGGGGCCGGGCAGAAGGATGTCTAAAAGGATGAGGCATAATATTTCAAAAGCGGGGAAGCTATGATTAACGCAGGGTTCAAGGATTCAAGGGTTCCCGCCACAAAGATTGGCGGGCCTTTGGCAGGGTTCCAGTGAAAGGAAAGTCTGTCAGAACTTCATCAGAGATATCGGGGAGACCGAGAAGATGCTTTATAGTCCTGACAAAATTATAGCGAACAAACACTTGAACCCTCGAATCCTCGAATCCTTGGCCCCTTTCTCCCAAATAATGGGAGAAGAAACATAACCAATTGATTCGAAGAAAAATTAAAAGAAGCGATTCATATAACTCCTGCGGGGAAAAAGGATAATACCGGTTTGAAAAAGCGTGTCATAGAACTTTTCAGAGACCATGTCTCTTCAGGCAAGACGGAATTCTTCAAAAAATACGGAATGGATTTCGTCATGGGCCGCAGGGAAGGTCCTTTCCTGTGGGATATCGACGGAGAAAAGTGTCTTTTCAACCTCCACTGCAACGGGGGGGTATTCAATCTGGGACACAGGAACAGCGAGCTGATAAATCTCCTGAAGGATAGCCTTGAAGAGGTTGACATAGGCAATCACCATCTTATCAGCAGGGAGAGAGCCGAACTTGCTTTTGATATTTCGGAGTCGATGCCCGGTGATCTTGATTACACGATTTTCGGCGCGGGAGGCGGCGAGGCAGTTGATCTCGCGTTTAAAATAGCGAGGGCGTACACGGGCAAACCCAAAATCGTATCAGCCCGCGGAGGATACCACGGGCATACCGGACTTGCAATGGCTGCCGGGGATGAAAAATACAGGAACCCCTTCGGGCCGGCCGCGCCCGGATTTGTTCAGATCCCGTTCGGTGATCCGGATGCGCTTTTTACTGCCGCCGGAAAGGATACGGCAGCCGTAATACTTGAGACTGTTCCGGCAACCCTCGGCATCGTTATTCCTCCCGACGGTTATCTTGAATCGGTACGGGAATTTTGCGCCGGTAATAATATTCTCCTTATCATGGATGAAGTACAGACAGGATTGGGGCGCACCGGAAGATTATGGGGATTTGAACATTTCGGTATTATCCCGGATATTGTTGTTATCGGGAAAGGCCTTTCAGGCGGGATATATCCGATCAGCGCCACTGTTATAAGAAAACCGCTCGAATCGGTATTTCATGCGGATCCTTTCATACATATTTCGACTTTCGGAGGATCGGAGGCAGGGTGCAGGGTAGCGCGCCGTGTACTTCAGATCTCATCCGCGCCGGATTTTCTTGCCCGCGTAAACAGCCTCGGCAAAATGTTCAAAGCCGGGGTCGCAATGCTTATGAAAAAACATCCCGAATATCTAAAAGACTTCAGGCAGCTCGGCCTCATGATGGGCTTGAAGCTGGCGGATGAAATATCCGGTCCTCTTCTGACGAAAGCGGCGTATGATAATGATCTTCTTATGCTCTATGCAAACAATGACACCTCGGTTTGCCAGTTTCTTACCCCGCTTCTTATTGAAGATGAGCAGGCGGGCATGGTGATTGAAAAACTCGACAAGGCTCTTTACGCGGCGGAATCGATGAAATCCTTTCTGATGCAGGGCGGAAAAGGATGAACATAGACACCGATCTTCTTAACAGATTTGAAGCCGGGTTGGATCCGCAGAATCTCAAAAATTCGTCAGTTCCGGCCGTAATACTGGGATTCGGCGAAATATCGACGGTTTTTCAGATAGGGGAATGCGCGGATACGGCGTATAAGAGAATGCCCCTTTTCAGGGATATCGCCTCCGCCGAAAAATATGGGGAACAATTCCTTGAATATTGCACGCTGCTTGCCGAAGCCGGACTGAAGCTTCCTGAAAGCGGCACCGGAATAGTTGCTCTTCCCGGAAGACCGGTCGTGCTCTATATCGCCCAGAAAATCCTTCCTCCGGAACGTTTTGCCCATAAGCTTATTCATGTGCTGAATCCTGACGAAACCGGAAAAATGATGGAAAAAATCCTTTCAGGAATTGAGCTTGTATGGCGCTGTAACGAGGAGAAGAAGCCTTTCTCGGAACTTGCGCTGGACGGCCAGCTTTCAAACTGGGTTCTTCCTGAGAACGGCGGGGGTGAATTGTATTTTGTCGACACAAGCACGCCTCTTTACAGAAAAAACGGGGTTGAGCAGCTGGATCCGGAACTCCTGCTTCAAAGCGCCCCGGGTTTCCTGCGCTGGGTGCTGCGGCTCTTTTTCCTCGATGATGTCATGAACCGTTATTATGACAAACGCCAGGTCTGCATAGATCTCGCGGCAAATCTCTTCAAGGAGCAGAAACCGGAAATGGTTCCTTTTACGGTTGAAGTAATGAATGGTATGTTCTTCGGAAAAGAAAAGCCTCTTTCCGCAGCCGAGGTTGAAAAGTATTACGCTGCCGACAGGAAGATATGGGCGCTCTTTCTCGCTTTCCGGCGCATCGATATGTTTATCAAAACAAAAATCCTGTTGAAAAGATATGAGTTCATACTTCCGGGAAAAATAAAACGCTGAAAGAGTCAGGCGGCTTTATGATAAGGCTATCACTTATGATTTATTGTAATTGCAGTATGTTACAGTAATTTTTTTGTTCTTGACGTATGTTATTAATGGCATTACAAGTAAGGCCGGCAATAAGATTGATCCAAAATTCGGATGGTATATAAAAGCTCATTAATTCAAACGTGAAAGGAGGTTTTGCCGGAAAAGATAGGTGGCGGGTCAGCGAATCATTAGTTCAAAAAAGTTATTTTCCAGTTAGAGGTGATCGAAGATCAAGAGATTATGTATTTTTTATGGCAACATCACCATAAGGAGGTAAAA
>JAUPLM010000383.1 GCA_030836965.1 Thermodesulfobacteriota bacterium
TCGGGAGAATTCAGGCTGACGCTTGAAAGATGGACGGATTGCTCGAGAAAACGGGATTCGGCTACGTTGACCGTAAGCTGCTGAAAGCGGAGAAGGGGGATGTTTTTTTCATCGGTAATACTGAAATTGTTCAGTCCGACCGTGCCTGAAACCTTCATAACAAACGTTTTATCCCGCGACTGAAGATAGGAGAGACTCGCCTTGACATCGAGAGATCCGGATGGGATTTTGATCGCGATCTCTTTCGGCATGTATTCCATATAGTATGGAATATCTATGCCTTTTAGATCTATATCGAACGTTGTCTCAAGTGTTCCAGCGAAAGGTTTTGACCGGCCTTCCAGGACAAGGGGGGTGCCGTTTATATTCGCGCTGAAACACGGATTGACGAAGATGTTCGCGGTTTTTTTCATGTTGGATAAAAAAGGCAGGGCAAAGGAGATATCCGTGAGCGCGTGCTGCTTCTTTTTCGGGGAATCCACCAGATCGATTCTGCCGCCTCCGACCTGGATGTTCCCAACGAAAAAATTGAAGGCGTCTTTTTTTACTTCTTCTTTCTTTACATCCTCTTTCTCTTTTACATCCTGATCTTTTATCAGGTCTGAAAAGTTGTATTTCTGCCCGCTCTGACGGATTATCATCACGTAGGGCTTGTTTATGCTTATCTCTTCCACGACAAAAGCTCTCTTTAAAAGAGACTCGGCGGCCTGGAGGTTGATATAGAGTTCTCCTACCGACGCGAATGTTTCCCGGTCCTCCATATCCCTGATTACGAAACCTTTTATCTTTGCTGAAATTATAAACGGATTTATATCGATATCTTCAATCGATACCTTCCGGTTAAGATTCTCAGCAAGCTTTTTCGCGAGAGTCGGCTTGAGAACGGCGGGGAGGATTAAAAAGCCTGAGACTGCAATAAGAATTAATAAAATAACAGAGCCTATTATTATTTTCTTCAGCATAAGTCTTATCCTTTCAGATTTTTATGCAATTTTTTTATCATAAAGAACAGGCGCTGGAGAATGGATTATGATTAGCATAAGATGCTAAATTGTCAACATTTTAATCGGCGCCAAGATGCGCTTTTCTTTCCCCGCTTTTTACAGAAAGGAGTGATTGTTTTATGAAGTTTTAAAATTACGGCCTGCTTTTTAACGCGTGATAGGAGAAAAAATTAATAATTTTTCTTGTAGAGAGTCTCGGCAAAAGTATATGGATAATCCAGTTTTTAAATCCGGGTATGTAGAGAGTTTTTCCTTTCTTTAAAGCCCTCACCCCTTTTCGCGCTATCATCGCCGGATCGGCAAGGCCGCTTACCGCGTACCACCAGAGCCTTTCGGGAAAATCGCCGCCTTTTATAAGCGGCGTTTTAGTATATGAAGGGTTTAGTGTAAAGACCCTGACGCCTGAACGCCTGACCTCTTCATTTACCGCTTCGCTGATACTCTGCACAAACGCCTTCGAGGCCCCGTATACCGCGTGGTGAGCCGTAGGCTGGAATGCCGAAACGGATGAGACATTCAGTATCCGTCCTTCACCGCGTGCAGTCATATCTTTAAGGAAAAAGTGCATCAGCGTCATCAGGGCGGAAATATTTACGTGAACAAGACGAAGCTGCCGGTTTATATCGGTCTCATGAAAATCGCCGTAGACCATCAGTCCCGCATCGTTCACCAGAAGGTCAATTACAGGCACGCGCGCCTTTACCTCATCGTAGAGCTTCTTCGGCCCGCCTTCATCGGCAAGATCCACTCCAAAGCGCCATGTCTTTACTCCGTAAGATCTTTCCAGTTCTCCGGACAGTTCTTCCAGAGCGGATATTTCGGAGGGATGCGCAGACAGTACGCAATGCGCGCCCTCCATAGCGAAACAGCGTGAAAGTTCTCTCCCTATCCCTGACGATGCCCCGGTTATCAAGACATGTTTGGCTTTTAAATTATAACCTGACATAAGAGGAACTCCTTTTCGCCGTCATCGGCTATTTCATAAAAATCAAATAAAACTTATTTATGCCAAAAGTCTCAACTGATAAAATTACAAAAAGTCATTTGCATACGGATTTGAGATTTTCGGGTAATAGATTTCTAAAGAACCGGGAGTTAAAAATTCCCAAAAAGCTCATTGGAAAGTTAGAGAATAATTCCTGTGTTTTCTATCAGGGAATATTCTCATAAACTTACTTATACCCCTTCAATGGGGTACTGTAAAGAGTCCCGGCGGGGTTAGGTGAGCATATTACAACTTTTTATGACACTGTCATACTTGACTTATTAATATTTTATCTATAAATATAAATTAACAGATAATTTTCCCGGCACTGTTTAATCAGCATAAAAGAATTTTTCCATACAACATCTTTTTTCAGATCATTTTTTAATGATTTACATTGGTCCTTACCGGATTGATTTCCGATTTTTGTCGTCCGGTAAAATTTAGCGACAAATTATACAAGATGTCATTGTTTGAGCTTCCACAAACCAAAAACCAACACATAATAAAGGAGGGCAAAATGGCAGAGAGTGTATACAAGATAATCGAACTTGTCGGAACAAGTACAAAATCATGGGAAGATGCGGCAAAAAATGCTGTTGACCTTGCGAGTAAAAGCCTTCGTGAATTAAGAGTCGCGGAAATTACAAAACTGGATATGAAAATGGAAAAAGGCAAAGTCGTAGCCTTCAGGGCAAGGGTCCAGCTTTCATTCAAGTATGAGGGAGGAAAATAAGAAGGGGCATTTTTAGATCATAGCAACTTTATCATTGCCTCCATGTAAAATGTATAGCTGACAAAGGCATGTACTTTAGCTGAATTTCTTCTGTTTCCTGATAACATAATTTCATAAAGGGGCGGGGTGAAACGATTTCGCCACGCCCCTTTTTTTATAATCACAGCCGA
>JAUPLM010000384.1 GCA_030836965.1 Thermodesulfobacteriota bacterium
GACCTCTGCTGAAGCATGAGAGTCAGTTGAAACAGCGCCGGTCCCGCTTTTATAGTTTATAACAATGCTGCATAATTCTTTTGAAAATTCCGGTATTTTATGAAGTATTGAATCTCTGTCGCGAAAAACGAGATCCCAGTTTTTTATAATCCCTCTATTCTGAATGTCCATCAGGCTGAGTTTAGTCAGTATTTCCGATCCGTTTTTGGTTACCGCCCCAAAAAGAACGAAATTTATTCCGAGCGCTTTTCCGGCAGTTAAGACAGCTTCATTCGTGTTATCCTGAACAATGCCTGTTTTGAAGAGAACCTCTTCTATCTCCCTTCTGGGCATCAGGTCTATATTCTTATCGCTTTCAATAGATGAAATAAGGGCATGCAGGATTTCACCGTTATAGCCCATGGCCTCTATGTTGGTGGCTTTCAGATTGAATATAGCCAGAGCGTTTTTCTGGGCATAGGCATGAGAAGATGACATGCATAACAGAAAAACAGTCAGTGCGGCAAAGTAATGGAATTTATTCATCGGTATAATCCATTGACGGGCATTCGTGGTCCTCGCGTTAAAAATAAGGCTTTTTACGAATCTTTCATACGTCATTTAATTTTCTTTATAATTGCGGAAGATATCCTCAAGATTCTCCATTGCTTTGAGGGATAGGGGAGAGTCCTGGATCATCTTCATCTTTTCATCAAAAACGGCGTCGACAAAGCTTTCTGCGGCATTCAGCCTTTCACGGCGTTTCAGGAATTGCTCACCCGCCTGGAAATATGTTTTTTCCAAATTGTTAAGTGGTTTTAACGCTTCCCTTCCTAATTCCGCTACCACTTCACTTGTCATTTTCTGAAGCAGTTCCGTATCCGTCGGTATTGCAAGCGGGTCGAATTTGACGTTTGCCTCGGGGAGCCCGGCGCTGGCATCGTCTTCAACCACCTCTTTCCGTTCAATGGTTCTCACCTGAATGTTTTCCCCGGTTCTCACATCAACGATTCTGAAGGAAAGCTGCACGAATCCTACCTTTTTATGATTTGAAACGGAATAATCCTTTTCCGCATACTTTGGAGTGGTGATCTTGGCCGGAGGTGCCACAGCAAGAAGGCTGGGAGGAGCATTCGGATTTTTCGCTATCCAGTTGAGATATTCGATATTATCCTGTATTTCAGTGCCAATCTGGTATCTGACGGTTTTTGTGCCCTGGGAAGAGGATGTTTCCACCTGGTATAAAAGAACGCTTCCCATAACTGCGACATCTATCCCGTATACGCGTCCCATTTCTTTTGCAGTCTGTTCCGAAACAACGCCTATCTGTCCCAGCTTCATCTCCTCAAGAATTGATTTCAAATTCTCCCTTTCTAAAATTTTGATATCCCCGCTCGCATTTTTAAAAAGGTAAGTTATCAGATTATTGGCAACAATTATACCGGCATCCTTGTAGCCGGAAGGGCTGGAAAAGTCAAAAACGGCTATGGATTTCTGAACTCTTTGCTTAACCTTGTCTTCCATCGCAAGATTATTGGCAAAAATTTCAGGATAATCAGGCTCTATGTTTTTAAGCTTTGTATACCAGAACCAGGCCGATCCGTATTTTTTCTGGTCCTTGAATTTTGCCGCCAGAGTTCCGGCCTGGGAGGCAAGTTCATTTCTAAGAGTTCTTATTTCCTGGCTGTTGGTATCGGCGGCATTTTTTAGTGCAATGTTGTAGCTTTCAAAAGCCTTGAAGAGCCATCCGTCCGACATCTGGTTTTTTGCAGTCTGGATATAATGAGTACCCAGCTTCTGCACAACGGTTGCAATCAGAGGCTTTAAGGATTCGTCGCCCGGAGCATATTCAAGAGCCTTATTATAGGCCGCAAGCGCTTTTGACCAGTCCTGGGCTACGGCCGCTTTTTTACCTTTGTCGATAAAATAATTTTTATTATCTCTTTCTTTCGCAAGCGCAAGCAGGTCAAGCGATGGTTTATGGTCGGGTTTTAAGGAAATAGCTTCGTTGAGATATCTTAACGCGCCTTTAAAATCATCCTTATCAAAAAGAACTCTGGCCTTTCCGTAAAGAGCCTCTGAGCCATTTAAAGCGGTCCGGGATAAAAGTTGCGATGAATCCTCATAATTGGGGAATATGCCCTGGATCTGCTGAAGGCTGAAATATGCTTTAAGCCATTCTTCGGCTGAGATAAAACCCTTTGCCTGCGCATAGAGATTTTTTGTTTCGGAAAGCAGTGAATTTTCTACCCTGTCGATTTCACCGGAAAGCCTTTTTACGGAAGGATGATTCGGATCAATCTCTTTCGCCCTGGCAAGTCTCGCCTTGGCGGAATTGACAGCCGCCACTGTAACGGGAGTCTGGGCGCTTAAGGCTTTTGAGCCCTGGGAAACATGATCGGATATGAGTGTCTCTTTAAGATCTGAAAGGGCTTTCCGGTACTCAGCATTATCAGGCTCCTTTGCAATGGCCTGTTCGAGGTAAGCGATTGCATCGGCGTGTTTCCCTGCTTTGCTGAGTTTCATGCCGGTCTCAAACTGCTGCTGCCCGGCTGCGCATGAAAAGAGAAAAGCTGCGAGTAAAAAAATTAATCCTGAATTTATTGGCCTTCTAGTCATATCCTTCCTCCGATAGCATATCCATCAATTGATTCTTATAATTATTTTGTTTCCTTCGACGCTTTCAACTGCCGGGTTAAAATATTTCTTTTTAAAATAAGACATTTGAATTTCATTCAAAAGATGTTCCGGCCATCCTTTATATTTGATATCAAGCTCCGCGGTTCCATTCCTGAAGTTTGACATGTTCGCATCTACCATACCGCTTACATCCGACTTGAAAATATTTAATATTTCAAGAGCTCTGGCGTGGGAAGGGATCTTTTTAATGATCAGGTTTATATCCCTTTCACCGTATAATTCTTTTTCCCATACTTTGATGAGTTTACTACGAAGGTCGGACCATATTGAATCAATGCAGTATTTTGCCCCTTCGTCGAGAACCTTGAGCTTGTTTTCGCCGGGCAGGGATTTTACCGCGGTGGCGGTTCCCAGAATCTCTCCGTCATCAGGGCGGTAAATATTCGCACTGAGGCTGATTTCGTTTACGGAAAGGTCTATGTTCTGGTAGGTGGACTGTTTGGATGATAGTTCGAGTGAGAGACCTACAAGAAGGCCCATCTGGGATTCCCGGCCTTTCGAATGTTTATAGACTGTGAAACCACCCTGTTTCAGTTTATCGGTTAAAAGGGCTGATGATTTCTGAGCCGCAGGAAGGAAGTGCTTGTCCGTATCCTGATCTATTACTATGCTTATACGGGGGTTTTTCTGCCAGCTTAAGACTTTTTTAAACCTGTCGAGATCTTCAAGCATCGCTGATGTTTCGACATCGGCCTCGATATTGACCTCTATAGTTCCCATATCGGTCTTTTTCTCTTCGAGTATCCTGATGTTTTTAAGATACCCTGCGGTCCGGCTCATTATCTGATCCTTGATAACGGCGAAGTTTTCCACAGTTGTACTTGATTCGACCGTAGCGCCGATTGCCTGCTCCAGGGCTGCACGTTTTGCTTCGTCAATCGCCTTGTTCCGCGCAATCAGCTCTCGACCCGGTTCAAAGAAACTGACTCCTTTTGCGATAACAATTTTGCCGGCAAGAAGATTCGATGGGAAAAGAAATGAGTAACCGATGAAAAAAAGAAAGATAAATTTAAATTTCATTGGCAGGGCCCATAAAAACCGTTTAGTTTATTTAAAATTATCCGGGATAAAATAAGTTGGTAAATTCGTGGAATAAATACTATTAACAGAATGATTGTGTCAAGTTATAAAATAGCAGGAAAAGGCTCCGGATAGGGAGGTTGAACCAGATGGAGAAAGTCGGCGCGTAGCTTGAGGCGTGGGCGTTCAATATCAGGAGTCTGTTCAGTCCATGGCGCTTTCCACCTTGAAGCCTTCCCTTTCAAGGGCTTTTCTTATGCCGGCTGTTCTGCATGGAGAAAGTCGAAAATAGTATGTTCTTTTTGATCCTTTCTGGTTTGCGGTCATTCCTACACTTATGATGTCTCCGCCCTTATCGTGTATGATTTGAAGAGCTTTTTTAATAGAAGAAGGTTCCCTGCCGACAACTACATCTACACGGGAGCTGGCGGTTAGAATACCCATCATGTTGATGAATGCCCCTAATATGTCGGTAACAGTGATTATGCCTACAAGTTTATTCTTCTTTACCACAGGCATTCCCCCGATTTTATTCTTGTATATTTTCTGGGCTGCAATTTCCACATCA
>JAUPLM010000039.1 GCA_030836965.1 Thermodesulfobacteriota bacterium
GCCGATATTTATAAAAGGGATGTGACCGACAAAATCTCCTGCCGAAAGACTCAATATGGGGAGATAACCGCTTTTTGTTTTACGGACTATGAGAGCCTCTCCTTCGGTTATCATATAAGCGCTGGTGTTGATTGTGCTCTGCTCGATAAACACCTTTTTGCCGCTTAATATCTCATTGATTTTTACTTTGCCCGAATGGATATCAACCATCATGGTTGTTTGTTTTTTCATCCTGTTATCAAGGCTTTTTATCATATTCTTGGATTCATTCGATAGCTTTGAATACTCGCCATACAGCCTTTGCGAATCAAGCAAACCAAGCTGAACCGTTCCTACGGCTACAGCTGAAGCGCTTCGCACATTCTGTACCGGCATAACAGCCGATATGCTCCCTATAAATGAACCGTCTGTTAATCTCACTATCGGTATGGTCCCATGAGAAGTCTCTTTGATAATTTCAATGGTTCCCTCGAGTATGGTCCATATCCAGTTTCCGAATTTGCCTTCCGCAACAATCGTATCGCCGTCATAATGCTCTTCTTCATCGACAACATACATATAATCGACCAGAGGGCCTCTTATCACCGGGATAGTGGGTACTTTCTCGGAACTTTCAGTGAACGCCTTCGTATAAGAAACAGGGCCCAGTTTCTCAATCTGCCCGTCATCCAGCATGCTCAAGGCATCCAGCGTTATTTCCATCCTGCTTTTTTGTACCGTATTTTTTGTTTTGACCTCTTCAAGTGAAAATTCAAATTCACCATCAATCCAACCGAAAAGAGCATATACGGCATCAAGCCCCTGTTTGGCTCCAGCCTCGGCATTGACAATATTTCCTTTAACAAAATAAATAACCCCGTGTTCATGGAAATATTTACTCTTTATTTTTAATATGCCGGTGCTGCCGTTTGTGCCGAAAATCTGGATAAGCTCTCCCAGATTAAGAAAACTGAGACTTCCTGCAAGAGATATATTAGTCATTTTCTACTGCGCCCATTTGAATTCTTTCTGCAGATGAACAAGAGTTCGTTTCATGCACTCTTTCAAAGTATTGCCGACACCTTCACCGGTTAACGCGCTGGCCGGGAAATAAGGAACTTTAAGCTGTTTGTTAAGATCATTCTGCATCATTTCCACGGGCATTATCGGTATGGTATCACCGACATCCCGTTTATTATACTGCATTATCAGAGGTATTCTGAAAATATTGAGGCCGCACTCCTTGAGGTTCTGATCAAGATCCTTGAGCGATAGAATGTTTTTTTCCCGCCGGATTGTAAAAGAATCCGCGACAAAGACTATTCCGTCGGCTCCTTTAAGTACCAGTTTCCGGGTGGAGCTGTATTGAACCTGCCCCGGTACCGTATAAAGCTGGACCTTTACATCGCACCCCTTGATTTTACCAAGACCCATCGGTAAAAAATCAAAAAAGAGGGTCCTGTCCCCTTCAGTATCGATTGTGACCATCTGGTCGGCAACCTGTTTTTTATAAGTCTTGAAAATATATTCAAGATTTGTCGTTTTGCCTGACCTTCCAGGCCCGTAATAGACAATCTTGCATTCGATTTCACGATTTTTGAGATTAAATACCGCCATCCGGCACGACTCCGATCAAGAATTTATATGAGGCTAATCTGTGAACATCTTTAAATCAAGACTGTAATTTCCCATTTTAGGACCCGATCCGATTCTGGAGAAAGCGGATACAACTCCCGATCCGTTTAAAATAGCTATTGGGGAATAAAACTGGACATTGCTCAGCCGTACTCCCGCTTTCAGGTATTCTATCAGCGTTTTCTCTCTGGGCGGAACAATCAGACTGACCACGTTTCCTGATTGAAACGACACATCCAGAACAATTTCAGGCTGCTTTTTCCCTTCCGTTTCCAGAACTATCCCTACAGAACTTACATCCAGAAATTCTTCTTCCTCCTGCTCAGTTTCGGGTATTTTGACAACAGGCTTTATTTCAGGCTTTGCGGTCTCGGGTCCTTTTTGGGGCGCAACTTCCTCTTTTATTACCGCTTTTTCCTCTGTTACCGCCGGAAGCCTGCTTTCAATACCTTTTTCCTTCAAAAGATTTTCTAAAAAAATCCTTATTTTTTCCAACTGTCCGGACGCGAAAAGATCTGAAGTCAGCCATTCTTTGTACTGGGAAACGGCTTCTTCCGGAGAAGAAGAAGCGAAGTAACATCTTATAATGTTTTTCGCTGCTACAAGACGGAAAGAATCCATCTTCAGCAGTTCCTTGAATTCCTTGATCGCTCTTTCAAACTGTCCGAATTTCGTGAGGGCGATAGCGCCATCGAGAGCCGCGGATTCCTTGTCGGTTGAAAATGAAAACTTTGCTTTTATAAGATTCTGAATTTCGACCGGCATTTCAGGAGGTTTTTCAGGATCATTATATTTCGCAATGGTCTGCTTCAGCAACTCAATTTTCTTTGAAATTCCATCAATAAGCTGCCTGCCGTTTTCAGGCTTAACATTTTTTTCAATAAGTTCCGAAGCATGTTTAAACTTGACCATCGCTTCGTTGAATAAACCCTGGGTCCTGTATATTTCTGCTTCCCTTAAAACCGATTTAATCTGTTCCTTAATACCCATATTTGCCCCATGAGCTTTTAAACTTTGCATTCTTTTTGAGAAGCATCTGTAAAATTATTAAATAGATTTTTCTATATCTCAATTTGTGACTTCATGTCAACATTTCATAAATCAAAACATATTGACAATAATTAAAATTATTATTATTTCATCACTCAAAAAGAATTTTATTGTATTTGAAACTGTATGCCACAGAACGGCAGATCGACCTTTTGACGAAACAGTTGATGTAATAACAAATCAACGAGGAGCAATTATGGACAAGAAAGTAACAGTTATCGGCGCAGGAAATGTTGGAGCAACGGCAGCCCAGCGTCTTGCGGAAAAAGAATTATGCGATGTTGTTTTAATAGATATCGTTGAAGGCGTGCCTCAGGGTAAAGCTCTCGATCTGACCGAAGCCGCTCCAATAGAAAAGCATGACGCGCATATAAAGGGATATAACACCTATGACGCATCCGCGGGATCCGATGTTATAATAATTACTGCCGGCATTCCGAGAAAACCGGGCATGAGCAGAGACGATCTGATCGGAACCAACGCAGGGATAGTTAAAAACGTCACCAAACAGGTCGCGGCGCTTTCCCCGAATGCGGTCATCATTATTGTAAGCAATCCACTTGATGCGATGTGCCATGTTGCTTTTGATGCAAGCGGTTTTCCTAAAAACAGAGTTATAGGCATGGCCGGAGTTCTGGACTCGGCCCGTTTCA
>JAUPLM010000004.1 GCA_030836965.1 Thermodesulfobacteriota bacterium
ATACCGCTATCATAAATGCCACAGGGAATCCATTCGGACTGATAGCCATGATCAAGGGTATAGGTCCGGGCGAGCTTGCACAGAGACTGGCCAGACTGGCGGATAGATTCAGCAAGGAGATTTTCAGGCCGTCTGAAATGATTATAAGCGGAGGATATAAATAAATGCGGCAGGGGGTGTATATAATTTCTTTGACTTTATTTAAAGAAATGGATGATAATAAAATTTTGGGTTACCTGAAAAAGATTCGATGACCGTATCAGATTCTTTACCCGGCCGGTTGAAGAAAAAATGTAAATTAAATATTTATATCAGGAGCTTAAGTAGATAATAATGATCCAGCTAATCAGAGGTTTCAAAGACATACTTCCGGGAGAAACCGGTGTATGGCAGAAGATTGAAAAGACGGCGGTCAGCCTTTTTGAGGATTTCGGGTTTTGCGAGATCCGCCTTCCTGTTCTCGAGCATACGGAGCTTTTTTCAAGAAGCATAGGTAAAGACACCGATATTGTTGAAAAAGAAATGTATACTTTTGCCGACAGAAAAGGTGATTCAATCACGATGCGCCCGGAAGCTACCGCGTCGATTGTTAGGGCTTATATTCAGCACAGGCTTTATGCCGTCGATCCTGTCCAGAAATTATTCACGATAGGCCCCATGTTCAGGCGGGAGAGGCCCCAAAAGGGGAGATACCGCCAGTTTTATCAGATCGATGCGGAGGTGCTGGGTGTGGATTCACCTCTTGTTGACGCCGAGCTGATATTAATGCTGGCCGAACTGTTCCGGAGGCTCTCTGTTTCGGATGTCAGCGTTCATTTGAACAGTCTTGGATGCCCCAAATGCCGTCCCGGCTTTACGCGGGCTCTTCAGAGGTTCCTGGCAAAAGTTACTACTCAGCTTTGCGCCGACTGCCAGAAGAGGAAGGATAAAAATCCGCTCAGAGTTCTTGACTGCAAGGTGCTGGCATGCCGTGAAGCGGTCGCGGATGCCCCGGCCATGGCGGATCACCTGTGTGCTGAATGTGAGACTCATTATACAGCAGTCAAAGACTCATTGAATAACCTGAGCGTCAAATATGAAATCGACAAGCGTCTTGTTAGAGGGCTTGATTATTATACCAGGACCACCTTTGAAATCCAGACCGGTTCTCTGGGCGCCCAGAGCGCTGTTGCGGGAGGCGGACGATATGATGGTCTTATTGAGTCGCTCGGCGGGCCGGCCCAGCCGGCTATAGGGTTTGCCATCGGGCTCGACAGGCTTGCTGAGATAGTATCCGCCCAGAATAAGTATGCCTCGGGCGGTATTGATATTTTCATAGCCGCCCTCGGGGATAAAGCTAAAACCGCCGCTCTTGAATGGTCATGCGCCTTGAGCCTTTACGGAATAAAAACCGAAACCGATTATTCGAACAAAGGCCTGAAAGGACTTATGAAGAGAGCCGACAGGCTCGGAGCCCGTCATGTTCTGATTGCGGGAGATAAGGAGCTTGATGAAGGTGTCGCTGTTTTAAGAGACATGTCTACTAAAGAGCAGGTTCCGGTTAAGATCGAAGGCATAATCAATAATCTTAAATCAAAACTGACTGCTTCGTAAAAAGTCATTCTGCTTAAGTTGCGCTTCATCTTTCGTCATTGCTGCGTACTGATAAGTACGCCTCATTCCTCAAGATTCGCGCGCCTTGCATAATAAGCTTTTGACTTTGCCGTCAGAATTTGTGCTCACAACGAAATAGTTAATTTAAATATAGGATTCGAGAGGAGTCAATTAATTGACTGATATACTTGGAAACATGAGAAGAACCCATAACTGCTGCGAGCTTTCATCAGGTCACGCGGATTCTGAAGTCGTTCTCATGGGATGGGTTCAGAGAAGAAGAGATCACGGAGGAGTGATATTTGTTGATCTGAGAGACAGGGAAGGAATTACACAGGTTGTTTTCAATCCCGATTTCAATAAAAATGTACATGAAAAGGCCCATGCCATAAGAAGCGAATATGTGATAGGTATCCGTGGAAAAGTTTCGATGCGCCCTGATGGTATGTCAAATCCGAATCTTAAGACCGGGGATATAGAAGTTTTCGCGACGGAGCTTAAAATATTGAATGAAGCGGGGACGCCGCCCTTTTTGATTGAAGACTCGGTGGATGTATCTGAAAATGTACGGCTCAAGTACAGGCACATCGATTTAAGACGCCCGAATATTCAGAAAAATCTGATTCTAAGGCACAAGTCCGCGGAATCGGTCCGCAGGTATCTGAACGGTCTGGGATTTATCGATATTGAAACGCCGGTTCTAACGAAAAGCACTCCTGAAGGGGCGCGGGATTACCTTGTACCGAGCCGGGTCAATCCCGGAATGTTCTACGCGCTTCCTCAGTCGCCCCAGCTTTTCAAGCAGCTTCTTATGATATCCGGTTTTGACAGGTATTATCAGATTGTCCGCTGCTTCAGGGATGAGGATCTGAGAGCCGACCGCCAGCCTGAATTCACCCAGATAGATCTCGAAATGAGCTTTGTGGGTGAAGAGGATATCATGGGAATCGCCGAAGGGATGATAAAAACGCTTTTTAAGGATGTTTCAGGGAAGGATGTAAAGACTCCTTTTCAGAGGCTTTCATATGCCGAGGCGATGGACAGATTCGGGCTTGATAAGCCGGATCTTCGTTTCGGGCTTGAGCTTAAAGATGTTTCGGATATTGTTAAGACCTCAGGTTTCAAGGTCTTCGCTGATGTTGTGAAAAAAGGGGGGATTGTTAAAGCTCTCAATGCGAAGGGATGCGTTGAATTCTCGCGGAAAGAGATTGACGATCTCACCGAATTCGCCGCGGTATACAGGGCGAAGGGGCTTGCCTGGATAAAAGTGAAGGAAGAGGGATGGCAGTCTCCGATTGCGAAATTTTTTACCAATGAGGAAAAGGAAAAACTGGCACAACGCATAGGCATGGAAAACGGCGATCTCGTTTTTTTCGTGGCCGACCAGTCCAAAATCGCGAACGACGCGCTGGGGCATTTAAGAAATCATATTGCCGGAAAGCTGAAACTGATAGATGAGAACGAGTTCAGATTCCTCTGGGTCACCCATTTCCCGATGATGGAATACGATGAGACGGAGAAAAGATACCAGGCCATGCACCATCCTTTCACGGCTCCCCTTGAAGAGGATTACGGGCTGCTTGAGGAAAACCCGCTTGCCGTGCGGTCAAGAGCCTATGACCTTGTTTTGAACGGCTCTGAAATAGGGGGAGGAAGCATACGCATACATCAGAAAAAATTGCAGGAAAGGGTTTTTACGGCTCTCGGCATGTCACCGGCGTCATACAATGAAAAATTCGATTTTCTTCTTTCCGCTCTTGATTCCGGAGCGCCTCCTCACGGAGGAATCGCCTTTGGATTCGACAGGCTGGTCATGATGTTGTGCGGAGGAGCTTCAATAAGAGATGTTATAGCCTTCCCGAAGACACAGAAGGCGGCGTGTCTTCTCACAAACGCGCCGTCAGAGACGAGCAGGGAGCAGCTTGATGAGCTTTGCCTCAGAGTCAAAACAGTCAAGGCGTAAGTTGCCCGATTTATAAACCCGGCGGCAGGGTTAAATTCGTTGCTATTTCAAACCCTTGAATAAGATCTGAATAAGGAGCTGACAGAGGAAACCGGTTTTGTCGCTTAGCAAGATCGGATTCTGACTTCGTCAACGGCAGCAGATACGCTCCCATTAGATCCTAACAGCCCCAGTAGATATAAGTCCACGAAGCCGTTATTTCGTTTCTGCCTGCGTCTCTTTGTTGACAGTCGGGGGGCGTTGTTATGTTTCTTAATAATTTCTTGCAAAACGGCAAAACCGGTTTCCTGTGTCAGCCATAAAGGTTATGTTATGCAATGCTCGCCTTATATCTTAAGACTTGCAAAGCTTGCAGGCACGGCATGCCTGTTCGCGGCTCTTATTTTTCTCTGCCATGCCCGGGCAGAGGAAATAATCGATATCGGGAGATTCTCGTCCGCTAAAAGCGGCGAAATCCTTCCATCCGGATGGAAACCCCTTTTGTTCAGGAACATCAGCAAACACACCGCATATTCAATAATTGAGGATAACGGCTCTGCAGTATTGATGGCGGTTGCCGAGGCTTCGGCCTCCGGTCTTATCCGGGAGATAAAGATAAATCCTGCGGAGTACCCTGTTGTGCGCTGGAAATGGAAGGTCGGAAATGTATTAAAAAAAGGAGATGTCGGCCGTAAAGAAGGAGATGACTACCCGGCGCGCCTCTATATTGCCTTTGAATACGATCCCGGAAAGTCCGGTTTTATCGAGAAATCAAAATATGAGACGGTCAGGCTTATCTACGGCCAATACCCTCCGCATGCGGTAATCAATTACATCTGGGAAAGCAGCACACCGGTTGGCGCCATGGTTCCGAACCCGTACACAAACAGGACAATGATGTTCGTCGTGGAGAGCGGTGGAGAAAAACTGAATAAATGGGTAGAGGAAGAAAGAAATGTTTACGAGGATTACAGGCGGGCATTCGACGGAGAGCCTCCCATGATATCGGGTGTCGCGGTAATGACCGATACCGACAACACCGGTGAAACCGCAAAAGCATATTACGGGGATATCATGTTTGAAAAGAAACGGGTAAAACCATGATGGAAGGTTTCGTAAAAATCTCAAATTCGTACGCATATGACTTTTTACGAGCCGATTATGATTAATGTTCGTATCTTGCAATACCTTAATAAAATGCATCTATAAGGAGACCTCATATGCAGCGTAATTATTATGAATCCGGAGATCTTGAGGATTTTCCGAACATCGCGGAACACGCGCAGGAACAGGGGAAGAAGTTTTTCGATTATTACGGCGCATCGACTTCGGCGGGGAAGCTGAGCGAGCGGGAAAAGTCGCTTATAGCTCTCGCTGTGGCCATGACGCAGAGTTGCCCTTATTGTATCGACGCTTATACCAACAAGTGCCTTTCCCTGGGAATCGGAGAGGATGAGATGATGGAAGCAGTGCATGTAGGCGCCGCCATGATGGCCGGTATTACACTCGCCCACTCGACCCAGATGAGAAAGATCATAAAGAAAAAGGCCATGTGATATGCAGGAGATCAGACAGATAGAAGTACTTGAAAAATACCACCCCCATTTTGCCGAAAAACTTGCCGGACCGGTTCTTGCGTCAGGAGTGGAAATACTTCAGATCAACGTCGGAAAGCGGTGCAACCTCTCATGCAGGCACTGTCACGTGGAAGCGGGACATGAGAGAAAAGAGATGATGTCCGGGGATGTTCTGGGGCGGTGCCTCGAAGTGATCA
>JAUPLM010000385.1 GCA_030836965.1 Thermodesulfobacteriota bacterium
AACCCTGCCGAAGGCCCGCCAATCACTTTGGCGGGACCCCTTTTTTTTCATATCACGGCATTCCTGTAAAATCAAAACCCAGCTTGGTCTGTATTTTTTCAATTTTCTTGAAAATCTCCTTCAACATAGTCTGTTCCATCCTGGAGAGTTTCTTCGGATTAATATAATTATCGGGTTTTGATTTTTCGTCTATTATAGATGTGATCTGTCTTACAAACCGAAGCTGCATCATGAAACTGTATGCCTGTTCGATTTCGCTGTAATCCTGCCATGACAGCACGTTTTTTAAATAAAGCTGATATAGTCTCTCCTGCGTGTTGGTTTCTTCAATCCCGTTCTTTAACGCATATATCCTGGCAAAATCGACTACCGGCGTCATGGCGCTTTTAATATCAAGCGCATCCCTGTGCTCGCCCTTTGATTCGACAACAAAATTCCGGAAAAAACCGATCGGAGGTTTGAAGAACAAGGCATTCTCCGAAAGATGCCGGAAAAAACCCGCCCATCCTTCAAGTGATTTCAAAAGATATTTCCTTAACCGGTCGGTCAGAGTAGAATCACCGTAAGCACATCTGAAATCAAAAAAAATGCTTGATTTAAGCAGATCTTCCGCTTCCGCGGTATGTATCCATGAATTGAAATGATTTTTCCAGACAGACAGCGGCTGACACCATTTAGGGTTTTTGGCCATTACATCCCCTGTGCAAAACTCGTAACCTGCCATGTCGAGCCATGTACAGACCTTCTCTCCGAATTTTAAAAAATATTTTCTGACTTCATCTTCTTTATCTTCCGGAACATCATCAAAAATTATCGCATTATCCTGGTCTGTTTTTAAAGTCTGTTCTTTTCTTCCCTCGCTTCCCATAATCATGAAAGCAAACCCGGCAGGTGGAGCGCCAAGGTCCTGAATTGCAAATCCGATAATTTTATTTAAGACAGTATCCGAAACGGTTGTAATGAATCTGGTGACGTTTTTCGCCTTTGCTCCGTTGTTGATAAGAGCTTGTATCAGTTTCGGCATACGCTTTTGTTTGGCTATTATTTCATCGATATTGTTTGCAGTGACTATTTCCCTAACGACAAAAAACGGAGATTGACCCTGTGCTGTTAAAAGGTCTCTGTTTGTTACAATGCCTGTTACTTTTCCATCAATATCTGTAACCGCTATATGTTTAATATTCTGCTGCATCATCGCCATAAAAGCCTCAAAAACAAGCGACTGCCCGGGTATTTTGCACAAAGGCGAAGACATTATGTCCGCTACGGGAAGCTTTATGTCGTATCCTTTTGCTATTACTTTTTTTCTCAGGTCATTATCGGTTACCACACCGATATATTCGCCAGCGTGGTCTTTTACAAAGATGGAACTGCAGCTCTGTCTGCTCATAATGGATGCTGCGTCCTGAATAGACGTATCTTTATCGCAATCAACAAGCCTGCTGTTTGTAACTGCCGATACCGGCTGGTTCAGAAACTGTAATGCCTCTTCTTTAGGTTGAATATTTTTTGCGATTATCTCTGCATATGATTTATCCAGCATCCTCTTTCCGAAAGTATCGGTAAAATAATCCGAAAAAGATTCGTATCTTTTACAAATATCGAGAAATATTTTCTGCGGAAGAATATAAAAATAGGTATCTTCATTTGTTTTAAGTGTTCTGACGGCTATCCCGTCATTCAACATCATGGTTATGCCGCCGTACATATCCCCTTCCCCAAGAACGCCTATAAGTGATTTTCTGCCTTTATCTTCAAAATATCTCTCACAAGCCCCTTTTTGAATTATATACAAGTACCCAACCCTAGATTCGCCCTGGATGAATAAAACAGTGTTTTTGGGATAGTAAACCGTTGACAGTTCGGATGATATTTTTTCGAGCTCTTCTTCCGGAAGAAACGAGAAAGGAACAATTCCTGATAGAAACTGGAACGCCTGCCCGGCTGCTATTATTGACGCATAAGATTCATCCAGCATGCGTCCGCTGAAAGTTTCAACGAAATATTCATAAAACATCTTGAAACGGGTGCATAAATCGAGAAACTTTTTTTTTGGTATTATATAAATAGTTGAATCCTGATAAACAGAAGCGGTGCGTATGGAAAGTCCGGCATTCATCAGTATTGAAATCCCGCCGAAAATATCGCCCGCCTTCAGAAAGCCGCTTAAAGCTTTTTTACCCTGCTTATCAAAATATAATTCGATAAGGCCGTCTTTGATAATGTAAACGTTTTCAATTTTCGTAATATTCTGAACCGCCAGAACCGAATCTTTGGGATATATGCTTATGGAAACAGATTCGGCAACCTGCTGCAGCTCTTTTTCAGGAAGCCTGGAAAACGGTGAGATACCAGATAAAAATTCCGTAACATCATTATTCATTCATTCACCACTTTTCAGTCGCCGGCTGTCAGTTATCAGATGCCGAAGATCGTCTTCTTCTCTGTCCTGACAACTGATCTCTGAATCCTGACAACTATTTTCCCTAATCAGTATTTAATTTTTGCGAAATGTGTTTTCCGGGAAGCTTCGCGGGCCTGCTTTACTGTATGTATCCCGATTTTTTCCAGAAGAGGTATGAGTTTTATTAACAATTCTCCTGTAGCGATTGCATCTCCAAGTGCGGTATGCCGCCCTATTATATTTACTCCAAGCCGTTCGGCAATAGCTTCAAGGCTGTGGTTTTCATGAGCAGGATGAACCACGGCGGAGAGTAGCATTGTGTCCATTACAGGATTTATAAATTTAATATT
>JAUPLM010000386.1 GCA_030836965.1 Thermodesulfobacteriota bacterium
TTATATTAAGCAGATATGCTACTAACTTTAAAAAACAGGTATGGCCGGCGGAGAACAATATACTTACTAAAAATCACAAAAAAAATCGGGAATTCAGTTTTAGCTCAGAGCAACAACAACCATACGCACTGTAGAAGAGAGTAGAAAAATAAAGTATCAATGGAGCGGAACACAAACGATTTGAATTTAATTCTAAAGAACCGGGGCGGTTTGTCAAGAAGATTTTTTAAAGAAGAGTTTACATTTTTTATTTATAACAATAATAAACCGGCTGTTGCACCGGCAATTACCGTTGAATATACGGATCAGCATTATGAAGGCAGCAGTATAAAACAGGTAACTGCCGGAGCAAATTATGTATTTTTATTTTTAATAAAGGGCGTGGATCGAAATAGGATCTCCTCAATCATCAAGTATCTCCATAAGTTTTCCGCAGCATGGCGGGATCCTGCCTCCCTTTACCAGAACAGCATATTTATTGCAGGTCTGGCAGTAACAACGGCAATCCTTCTCCGCATAAACTTCGGGATATCTATCCTCTCCTTCCGCCTTCAGCCCCTCGATCGCGAAACGTGCAAACTTGGTCTTCTGAGGAATATATTCGCCTACAGGAACCATTTTTTTGTTGAATCTAACGCAATCAACCATGATTCGCCAAAGGGTTTCGAGTTTTGAGGTTTCATCAGGATTTTCAGGGGTAAATTCTACCAGATTTTTAACGATGTTTATTTGCATGACGTAATCTCCTTTTTTAGATTAATTCACTTTAGCAAACGCTCTTGCTTTAGCCTTGCAGACGGGGCATGAATCGGGCGGTTCATTTTCACAGGTGTATCCGCATACCGAACAGACATAATAATCGGCCTGTTCCTGTTTTCCGAGATTATCGAGGGCATTCCGGTAAAGAGCCGCGTGAACCTTCTCGACTTCATTTGCGTAGGAGAATGTCTGCACCGCTGCCTTATGACCTTCCTCTTCGGCAGCTTTTATCATTTCCGGGTACATTGATTTAAATTCATGCGTTTCACCGGCGATCGCCTCTTTCAGGTTCTCGGCAGTGCTCTTTATTCCTCCGGCTGTTTTCAGATGGGCGTGAGCATGAACTGTTTCGGCTTCCGCTGCTGCCCTAAAGAGCCGCGCCACACGGGGATATCCTTCTTTTTCCGCCTGCTTTGCAAATGCGAGATACTTACGGTTGGCCTGAGATTCACCCGCAAATGCTTCCATCAAATTCTTTTCCGTCTTACTCATTTTCTTTTCTCCTTTTTTTGTTTGTCTGAATTATTAATGGGTTCGACTTCATCATATTTTTTACGCTAATCAAATCTTTTCACTTGAACCCTTGAATCCTCGAATCCTCGAATCCTTGTATCCTTTTTATCTCATTCCGAACTTTTCTGACAATCAGGACATACACCGAAAAAGTCGAGCCTGTGCGATACGATCTTATAGCCCGTCTCCATATTAAGCTCCCTTGAAATTTCATCAAGCGATGAAAGGTCCGGATCAGCAATCGATTTGCATTTCACGCACATGATGTGCGGATGGGGGTGAGGATTTTTTCCGTCATACCGGTTGCATTCATCTCCGAATCCCATCTCCATGACCTCGCCTATCTCTTTGAGCAATGTGATTGTTTTATACACTGTGGCAAGGCTGGTTGTGGGAAACTTCTTTATTACTTCCCGGTAAATCTGATCAACTCCGGGATGATCGCAACTGTTTGCCAGTATTTCTACTATGGCGATACGCTGAGGAGTGATACGAAACCCTTTTTCTTTAAGCCTTTCAACCATGTAATCGAGTCTGGATATGCATGTGTCCATAATTTATCTCCGATTCTCCTGCTGATCAGTTCAGCAGCTCCTGCTGAAGCCAGTCTTTAACTTTGCCTTCCACGGCATATACACCCTTATTGAATCCGACCGATTCACGGAATTCATCCCTGACACTCTCGGGAAGTTCGAAACTTGCAAGCTCAACAGCCTCTTCGGAATTTCTCCGTATCAGATAAACAAGGGGATTTTCTCCCCAGTTATTGACAACAAAATAATGGCTGACATCATTTTTTGATCGGATAAGATTTACTCCATGAGCCCAGTTGTTCCCCCACTCAAGATATAAAACAACAGCTTCTTCGGGAGTCATATGCCAATCAATTGCATTAACGAGATTTATATCATCACGGATCTCATTCAGTTTCATCATATTTATTTCCTCATCTTTTTTATTATCGGCGAATAGTTATTTTTGTTACTTTTTTTCATTATATGCAATCCGGCACGATTGTCAAATGATTATTTGTTAATTTTTAATATTTTCTAATATTAATTATCCATAATAATAAAAAACCTTATTCCGATTTAAAAGCAGAAAAAATATTGACTCGGATAAATCAATAGATTAAGTGTCATTTATAGTTATTCTTGGTAACTAATAGGTCGTTATTTGAGAGGTAAATATAATGAAAGAACTGATATCAACTAAGGATGTGGCTGAATTACTCGGGGTAAATGAGAAGATGGTCTATGTCCTCATTACCGAAAAGGGCTTACCCGCAACAAAAATTACCGGAAAATGGTTGTTTCCCAGACACCTTGTTGAACTATGGATTGAAAACAATACCCAAAACTATCCGGAATCAAGAGGAACGCTCCCTCCGTATCACGGATTACTCATAATAACAGGAAGCAACGATCTTCTGCTTGACAAGACCATATCTCTCTTTAACACCCTCTATCCTGAGCATGTCGCGGTTTTCGGAAACCTGGGCAGCATGGGCGGTTTGAAAGCGCTCCGCCGGAACCTGTGCCATATAGCATCGAGCCACCTCCTCCAGGAGAATGAAAACGATTACAATTTTCAATTTGCGTCAACCGAGCTTGAAAATATGCCCGCGATACACAATTTCTGCAGGCGCGAACAGGGGCTTCTTGTTAAAAAGGGAAATCCGAAAAGCATTACAGGAATCGCGGATCTCGCACAGAAGGGAATACGTGTCACCAACCGGCCGCTTGGAACGGGAACAAGGCTGCTTTTCGACCGGGAATTAAAAAAAGCGGGTATAGACAGCGAAAATCTTGATGGGTATCGCAATGAGGTTGCCAAGCACCTCGATGCGGGAATCGAAGTATTGACCGGGCGAGCTGATGCGGCTCCATGCATCAGGCCGGTGGCATCTTTGCTGGGGCTTGATTTCATCCCGCTGCGATGGGAACGCTACGACCTTTTAATTCAAAAGGAACGTTTTTTTGACAAAGGGGTTCAGTTGTTTCTTGGATTGCTTCATGAAGAACCCTTTCATAATGCCGCAAATCAATTTGAAGGTTATGATACGAGCATAAGCGGTAAAATGGTATTTCCAAATGAAAATCAGAAAGACAGTAACAGATGATATTCCTGCCTTAGGCATCGAACTATTAAAATAATCAACAGAAGAATAAGGAGACTGAAATGAAACGGAATGTTTTTATTGCTTCACTGACAATGATTGCTGCATTATTGATTTTGTCCGGTGCCCCGGCGTTTGGCGCGGATGCCAAGTTGCTGAGAATGGCAACTACTACAAGCACCGATGACACAGGACTCCTCGATTATCTGAAAACTTACTTTGTGAAAGAGACAGGAATTGATATCCAGTGGGTCGCCACCGGCACCGGAAAAGCCCTTAAGCTTGGGGAAAACTGCGATGCCGATGTTCTTCTGGTTCATGCGCCCGATGCCGAAAAAAAATTCGTGGCGGACGGTTTCGGTCTCAATCGTAATGTAGTTATGTACAATGACTTCGTTTTAATTGGCCCGGCATCCGATCCCGCCGGTGTAAAAGGCAAAAGCGTCAAAGAATGCCTCAGCACAATTTCGGACAAGAAGATAAAATTTATGAGCAGGGGCGATAAATCAGGAACACATCAGGCCGAACAGATTTTATGGAAAGCAAGCGGGCTTGCCGTTCCTGATAAGGAAACGTGGTATGTGCAGGCAGGCCAGGGCATGCTAACTACAATCCAGATTGCGGCCGAACAGAACGGATATACTCTGACGGACAGGGGAACTTACATCAAATACGAGGACACAATGAAGGGTAATCCGCCCTTAAAGATTCTGGTAGAGGGAGATGATCTTCTCAAAAACATTTACAGCGTAATAGCCGTAAACCCGGCAAAATGCCCGAATGTCAA
>JAUPLM010000387.1 GCA_030836965.1 Thermodesulfobacteriota bacterium
AAATCCGGAGATTCTTTTTCAATCCAGTCAGTTATCAGAGGCATCCTTGCTCTGATTCCGTTGACGTTAAAGCTTGCAATTTTCAAGGGTTGGCCCTCTTTTTATGTTTCTTGACAAATTAATGCCGTTATGAGAATTAATATGTTAATATTAACATAAAAATCCCGCCCTTATCAAAAATAAATCAACCCGTTTCAACCAAAACAAAGGAGGTTGCTTATGGACAAGATTTTAAGAATCAACATGAGTGCAGACGGAGGTCCCAAAGCCTCAACCGGTTCTATCGGCGCCTATGCAGGCCTTGGGGGAAGAGCCATGACTTCTGCAATAGTCGCTAAAGAAGTACCTCCATTATGTCATCCCTTAAGCGCGGAAAACAAGCTTATAATTGCACCGGGACTCTTAAGCGGATCTCTCGCCGCAATGTCGGGCCGGATATCAGTCGGTTGTAAAAGTCCTTTGACAGGCGGCATAAAAGAGGCCAATTCAGGCGGACAGGCAGCCCAGGTGCTGGGACGGCTCGGCTATGCGGCAATTGTTCTTGAAGGAGCGCCTAAAAGCGAAACAATCTATAAGGTTTTCATAAACAAAAGCGGGGTTAAGATCTCCGCCGACAACAGTCTTAAAATGCTCGGCAACTATGATCTTATTGAGAAGATGAAAAAGGAATACGGGGATAAGATATCCTGCATATCCATCGGCCCTGCCGGAGAAATGAAACTGTCTGCCGCTTCGGTAGCCTTTACGGATATGGAGCTGAGACCGACACGTCACGCCGGCCGCGGAGGCGTTGGCGCGGTTATGGGTGCAAAAGGAGTAAAAGTAATCGTTTTAGATGATACCGGAATGCCGAACAGGGAACCTAAAAATCCTGAAAAATTCAAAGAAGCCAATAAGAATTTTGTCCAGGGGCTTAAAAAGCATCCTGTGACAGGAGAAGGCCTTCCCGCATTCGGAACCAATGTTCTGACCAATGTAATCAACGAAGCAGGCGGATTTCCGACAAACAATTTCAAAATGGGCCGCTTTGCGGGAGCTTCAAAAATCAGCGGCGAAACCCAGGCCTCTACAGAATCAGCGCGCGGCGGAATCGTAACCCACGGCTGCCACAGAGGCTGCGTAATAAGATGCTCAGGAGTTTACAATGACAAGGACGGCAACTTCCTGACCAAGCAGCCTGAATATGAAACGGTCTGGGCGCACGGAGCAAACTGCGGAATTGACGACCTCGATGCGATAGCCATGATGGATCGCCTGGACGACGATTACGGCATTGACACCATAGAAATGGGCGCGACAATCGCAGTTGCAATGGATGCCGGCCTGGCAAAATTCGGAGACGCAAAGGCAGCGATAAACCTTGTAAAAGAAGTGGGAAAAGGAACCCACCTCGGCCGTATACTCGGAAACGGAGCTGCGGTTACAGGTAAAGTCTTCGGCGTGGAAAGAGTTCCCGTCGTAAAAGGTCAATCGATGCCGGCCTATGATCCGAGGGCTGTTCAGGGCATGGGCGTCACTTACGCAACCACTACGATGGGCGCTGATCACACGGCCGGGTACGCTGTTACCGCAAACATACTGGGTGTAGGAGGCAAAGTTGACGCGCTGAAACCTGAAGGACAGATTGAACTGTCAAGGAATCTCCAGATCGCAACCGCTGCAATCGACTCCACGGGGATGTGCCTCTTCATTGCATTTGCGATTCTTGACCAGCCGGATACATTCCAGGCATTACTGGATCTTCTCGGAGGATTTTCAGGCGCGAATCTGACCGGTGATGATGTTGTTGCGCTTGGTAAATCGGTGCTTAAAAATGAAAGAGAATTTAACATTCAGGCTGGATTTACTTCAAAGCACGACAGGCTCCCCGATTACTTTAAAAACGAGCCGCTTCCCCCGCATAACGTCACATTTGCGGTCAAAGACGAGGATCTCGACAAAGTCTTCAACTGGTAAAATCTTTTAAGAGGGGAGACCTTTCACGGGTCTCCCTTTTATTTTCGTATCAAAGATATTTAATGCCATGAGCACTCAATCATCTTCATCTCTTCTACTGACATTCAATCCTGACCGGATTTTTATCTTTTTCCAGCTTCTCGAAAACGGTTTCATGATAAAGGGAAAGGTCGGATGCAGCGTCAAAGAGTTCCTGTGCAGCCGGATATTTATCGGACAGGAGTATCTTGACAAAAGGATTCAGACGATTTTTCTGAATGGAAAACCTGTTGATGATGTAAATTCCGCAATAGTTAAAGACGGCTCAACTCTCTCTCTCTCCGCTGCCATGCCCGGTCTTGCGGGCGCAACTATGCGGAGAGGCGGCGCATTGGCGGCCATGCGAAGTGGGATCTCCTGCGCTCCCGGGGAAACAGGTTCAGATTCATACGAAGGAAAAGTAACGGTAAAATTTTTCAATATAATATCAAGAGAACGCGGCCCGGAATTTTTAAGCCGCGGCGTTATTTTAGATGGAAAAACCTTCTCCGGATTTTTAGTCACAAACAGAAAGGTGATTGAAGCCGGACTCTTTTCGGCTGAAATGAACGGCATCAAAACAGAAACAGAAAAGCT
>JAUPLM010000388.1 GCA_030836965.1 Thermodesulfobacteriota bacterium
CGTACATACCTTAAACGGTTCCGGGCTTGCTGTAGGCAGAACATTCGCCGCCATACTTGAAAACTATCAGCAGGAAGACGGTTCTGTCATTATTCCCGAAATATTAAAACCATACATGGGCGGTATGGAAAGGATAATGCTATGAAACCGGAAGAATTTCCGGATGAGATAAGGAATTTTATCATACCGGAACATAAAGGAAATATCGTTTACAGATGCCTGGGTTGCGGCAGGGAATACGGGATTGAAAAGCTGTTATATGTCTGCCCCGGTTGCAATAAAGTCCTCCTCCTACATGATTTGAATTTTGACCGGTTAAAACAAATCCCTGGTGAAAAATGGCGCCGCATATTCGATTATCGCAGGATGACCAAAATTCCGGCTTTAAAAGGCATATACCTCTACCATGAATTTATCGGGCCTGTTATCCCTCTTTCTTCAGTGATATACCTTGGAGAGGGGCATACGCCCCTTATAGAGGCTAATATGCTACTGCAGGAAAAGATCGGTGCAAAATTTTTCTTCAAAAATGACGGTCAGAATCCGAGTGCTTCTTTCAAGGACAGAGGCATGGCCAGCGCATTGAGCTATATCAATTATTTGGTCAAAGAAAAGCTTGTTTCGAATGTTCTGGCTATCTGTGCTTCTACCGGCGATACATCGGCATCAGCCGCTTTATATGCATCTTACCTCCAGCCTCAAATAAAGTCAGTTGTTATTCTTCCGCATAAGAAAGTAACACCCCAGCAGCTTTCCCAGCCTTTGGGGAGCGGTGCTTCTGTTTATGAAATACCCGGCGTTTTTGATGACTGCATGAAGATTGTAGAACATCTGTCAGAGCAATATAATGTTGCTCTCTTGAATTCAAAAAATGCCTGGCGAATTCTCGGACAGGAATCTTATTCGTATGAGATTGCCCAGGATTTCGACTATGACATGAACAGCAAAGTCTTATTTATACCTATCGGAAATGCAGGCAACATAACAGCTGTCTTAAAGGGATTTATAAAATTTTACGAGACTGGCATTATAGATGCTCTGCCGAAAATAATCGGCGTTCAATCGGAACATGCCAATCCGGTGTTCAATTACTACAATGAACCCGATACCGCAAAGCGCAAATTTGTTCCGGTTAATGTTAAACCGAGCGTCGCACAGGCTGCAATGATAGGTAATCCGGTTTCAATGCCGAGAGTTATCCATCTTGTTGATGCATACAACCGCATTGCAGGAAAAGAAAATGTTTTTTTCGTTGAGGTAAAGGAACAGTCCATCATGGATTGGCAAATTACCGCAAACCGCAACGGGCATATTGCATGTACGCATGGCGGTGAATGTCTTGCAGGTCTTGCCGTCGCTCTTAAATCCGGTCTGGTATCTTCAAAAGAGACTGCCATATTGGATTCGACCGCACATGCGCTTAAATTTTCAGGATTCCAGGAAATGTATTTTGAAAATACGTTTCCTGCCGGCTATAAAATCCTGCCGGACAAATCGCTGATTAATTTTCCGGTTTTAATACACCCCGCAGATCTGGAAAAAGTTCCGGCTCCCGGTAAACCATTAGCCGGAAAAGATTTTAATATGTTTGTAAAACGCATTTCAGATGAAATTGCTGGCCTGCTTGATCTTAAAAAAAGATAAACAGCCATACTGGAACGTGCGGTTATGTGAGCGAGAGCTTCAAGTCCGGTACATTTGACTACTTTATTTTTTTTACAGCAGTTTAGAGGAAAAAAAGATGAATAATAAATGGTTTTGTTATGCCGGAATTGTTTTTTTTATATTCGGCATTGTTTCATGCGCAAACGTCGAATTAAAAAAACAGGGGGAAGCCACCCGGGATGTTGGAGAAGTCTACCTGCTTCAAGGAGATTACACCGCTGCGCTGAATGAGCTTTTGAAGGCCGAAAAAATGAATCCCGATGATCCTCATCTTCATAATGATCTCGGCCTTGTTTACGTTGCAAAAGATCAGATACCTACGGCAATCGAGCATTTTAAAAAAGCAATCGATCTTAAACCCGATTACGCTCCTGCCAGAAACAATCTCGGAACGGCGTATCTTGCAATGAAAGACTGGGATTCGGCAATTACCTGCTTTAAACAAGTCTCAAAAGATCTTCTTTATGCAACACCTCATTACCCCCTGTCTAATCTCGGGTGGGCCTATTACAATAAAAAGGAATATGCTCCGGCCGAACAGTATTACAGGGAAGCTTTAAAAATTGAACCTAATTTCCCGATTGCGTTGCGCGGATTAGGACTAACTTTTATTGCATCCGGAAATCCTCGCGAAGCAGTTAACTATTTTGAAAGAGCCGCTAAATATTCCGCTTTCCCCGAACTTTTCTCTGATCTTGCCGGAGCCTATATGATTTTAAAAGAATATAACAAGGCTTTGTTATCTTACAAAAAAGTCGTTGATATTGCTCCTGAAAGCCAGTTGGCTGCCGATGCTCGTAAGGAAATCGAGCGAATACAGAAAGAACATGTGAAATAAAAACAGCTCCCGTTTGCACGGGAGCTGAATATGTGAATGTTGAAATTCCAAAAAAAGCTAACCCCGCTAGCAAGAAAGCGGGGTTAGTGTTGTTTTTGATATTTTATGTTCAGTTTACAAAGCGCTGCGCTGCTCAAGCATAACTATCTTCGGAGTTATGAATATAAGAAGTTCTTCCTTGTTGTCGGTTTTTGCATCGGACTTAAAGAGCCACCCGAGTATCGGAATCATCGACAACCCGGGAATTCCTTCGCCTCCTGTGCTCTTGGTCGTCTTAATGATGCCGCCTATTACGACTGTTTCCCCGTCATTTATAAGAAGTTCTGTTTCAGCTTCCTTGGTTGTAAAGGATTGCTGACCACTTATTATATTTCCCAGATCCCTTTTTTTGATCTTAATCACCATGGAAATCCGGTCATCGGGGGTAACATGCGGTTTTACTTTAAGCTCAAGATCTACATCTTCAAATACTGTTGTAGTATTGCCTGATGTATCAAGCTTGTTATAGGGATAACGCAACCCCTGCTTTATTGTAGCTTCTTTGTTATCCAGAGTAACTATCTTGGGAGCGGAAACTATCTTCCCCTCACCCCGTGCTTCCATTGCCTGAAGTTTGACATTAAGCAACAGAGGCGTTCCGGCAATTCTTGCAAAATTAAACCCTATGCTTCCCTTGTCCGAGGTTGTCGGAAAATTAACAGCTGAATTAACACCGTAAGTTCCACCGAAACTGTTAAAATTCTTCTGAGGACCGACTCCTACCCTGTCATCAATCGAAGGAGCGGACCATACAGCACCAACACCATCAATAAGGTTTACCGGCTGAACACCTAAACCCGTTCCCCAGCTGCTACCTATTTCTCTGGAAAAATTTGTGCTTGCTTCAACTATCCTTGCTTCTATGATTACCTGGGGAGTTACCCTGTCAAGTTTTTTTACAATATCTTTTGCCTGCCTGATAACTTCTGCCACATCCGTAATTATGATAAGGTTTGTCCGCTCATCTACACTTATGTTTCCCCTGTCCTTTGTTTTAATCTTATCAAGGTGAGGCAATATTTCTGATTTCGCGTTGGAATAATTGATCGGAATATATTCGACCAGCAACTCTTCCAGCGCCTTTTGCTGTTCTTTTGATTTTTGATCAGCAACAATCTTCGCCTGCCTTAACTCCTCTTCCTTTTTAATTGATTCTATAGGTGCAATCCGGACAATATCACCTTCATAAATCATTCCAAGCTGATTCATTTTTAGCACAAGATCGAGAACCTGATCCCATGGAACAGGTTTTTCCAGCGATAAAGTTACTTTTCCGGTTACACTTTTATCAATTGCAAAATTTTTCCCGCTGACCTCTCTCAAGATACGAAATACATTCTTGATATCAGTATCAAAGAAATCGAGAGCTATTTTTTCTCCTGTAAATTGTTTACCCGGCTCAATAATAGTCTTTTTAGCTTCCACAACATCCTGTTTTATAACCGATTCTTTTGCTTCAGTCACAACCGGCTCAATAGCCACTTTGGTAAGAACTTCTTTCCAATCCGGAAGGGCGGCTTCTTTTTCAGGCTTGGGTAAAACGGAAGAAGCTTCAAAATGAACCATAAGAAGGTTATCAGACTGTTCAACCACGTAGGGAACCGCTTCCCTCAGTTCGATTGCTACAATCGCTGTTTTTTTCATAACGGGCTTCAGAATAGGCGTAATTCTGTCGACAGCGCTATTGAAACGGGTTGTAATAAGTGGCCTCCTCTGTTTAGCCGGAATAAGCGTGTTGTTAAGCCTAAGATGAAGCAGTCTTTCCTCTGCTTTTATTATTTTATAATCAACAGGTTTTGTAGTTCCTATAGTTATAGTCGATTTTCCGGATTCATTACTAGAAAAGTCAATTTTGTTAACCCAGGCAGGTTTTGAATCCTTTAATACCGGTTTTTTCTTCAAAACATCCGAATTCGGTTTAAAATCAGAGGGTGCAGGTTTTTCTGTGATTTTTTCAGCCGCCACTAAAGGTTCTTTTTGAATGACCGGTTTGGATTCTATTCCTGAAGCTTTTATCTCTGCAGGCTCAACAGTTATCAATAGTCCGTTTGAAACCGGTTTTGCTGTAAATGATTTTAAATACTTGTTTTTTGTATCTAATACGATTCGGATTTTATCGGCTGATGAATAATGCCTAACTTTGCTGACCCATTCTGTATTTGCCTGGACAATTTGCTCCTTTTTTAAAGAGCTTTTTACATTGCTGATGTCAAAAACAATTCGTGCCGGCAGCTTAGGTGTACTTTCAAGTATTAATGATTGAAAATCCTTTATCATTCCGTCCGATTTTATCGCTATTATAACACCGTTACCGGATTTTTGCACCTCTACGGATTCGAACCGTGTTGCAATTTTCGTAACATCCGGAACGGGCTTCAGATCTTCCTGAATAATTTCCGGACTTTTCTTTTCATTTTTCTTTTCTTCAATATTTACCGAGGTTGCGGAGATTTTTTCAGAAGCCTGTGATTCTTCCGTTTTTGTAAAGCTGATTTTGAGTCCTGAATTTTCATCTGCAACCAGATACGGTACATCTTTTTTAAGTAAAATAAGAACCCGTGCCGTATGTCCAGTTTCGGTTATCTCGGAAGTTTTTATTTCAGATATTATAACACTGTCAGGTTTATGGGACGTCTC
>JAUPLM010000389.1 GCA_030836965.1 Thermodesulfobacteriota bacterium
GTATATTCTTTACGAGGGTATTCACAACCTTGCGATGCGGGAATTCAGCCGCTTCATACTTGTTTGCAAGAACCTTTATCGAAACTTTTTCGGGAATATCTTCCGTTTTGTAGGTTCCAGTGACAGGTTTTCTTGCCTGAAGCATCGCCGCGGCCAATGCCTTTTCCTGGTCGGGACTCAATACCTTTCCTTTTTCAGGAACCGGTGTTGAGTGGCATTTGAGACAGGAAGCTTCATCTTTCTTTCCAGCTTTACCCATCAGCGCGTGGCATCCCGCGCAGTTTTTCCCGTCCTGCTTTATATCATGGCATCCCTGACAGCTCTTGTCTGTTTTGAGCTGATGCATGGCTTTTTCAAGCTTAACATCCTTTCCGTCTTTTGTGCCTGAAAGGGTATGGCATTCGTTGCATTGTTTAAGGCTTTCATGGTGGCAGACACGGCATGTATTGTTGTACGTTTCGTGAGACTTGTGATCAAAAGGAACATAGTTCATCCTGTTCCTGTTTTCAATATCCGGCTCGCCGCCTTTTTTGGAAGCCTTGAGCAGGACAATATCGGGCTGCTTACGTTCCATCCTGGGAAGAGGGGTGATTTTCGCGATCTTCTTCTGCGCCGAAGCATCATGACAGCCGGAACACTTCACAGGACCTGTGCTGATATTTTTCGCCAGATTTTTGCTGTGGCAGTTTATGCAGCCTATATGAGACGCGAGCCGCATTGAACTGACGTTTTCCTTTGTCTCAGGTTTATGGCAATACCGGCAGGTTCCTTCCTTCTCCTTCGCATAAAAGAGTTTTTTCGTCTTTTCATCATATTCATGATGGCAGCGTTCGCATTTCTTTTCCTGCGCCTTTGAATGGCGGAAATGAAGTGAATTATCAAATCCCACCGGCTGCCGGGATGATGAGTATATGGCTTTTTCCCTGTGGCAGCCGCCGCATTCAACAGGCCCGGCCTTCTCACTTGCCGCCTTCATCTCCCTGTGGCATGATATACATTCCTTATGGTAAGTATCCATCACCTCTTTTCTGCCGGTATCCTTAAGCCGCTTGAATTTCGGCATTACAAGGTCTTTTTCGGTCAGATGGCAGGCGGAGCAGTCTTTATTCTTTTTGGTCAGGGCTTCCGTGTGCGCTTCATGAAGGAATTCGACAGGAGGTCTTTCAAGTTTGCCGAAAACGGTCATTGCATCAATTTTAATTACATCCGCTCTCATCGGGGAGGAGTTTGTTGAAAGCCTTTCAACCCCGTGGACGCTGATACCGTATATTGAAACAATGGCAACCGCTATAAAACCGGCCCAACGCAGCAATGATCTCCCTTTATTCATGTTTCTAATCCTTAAAAATATTGATTGGAAAAGACTGTTTAGAGGAACTTGATTATTATTCACCGTTTTCGGGTTTAAGATGGTCGGGAACAATTACCATCTTAAGAAGAATCGGTTTTAAAAACGACCACTTTATCCCAATACGATATACTTCTTCCAGATCCCTGATCGCATCCCAGCAGTTATGACACGGAGCGATAACGAACTTTGCCCCTGTCGCTAAAATCTGGTCTCTCTTCACTTTGAGCCCTATGTTGCGCTGTTCACGGTACCTGCCTATGCCGTTCAATCCGCCCCCGCCCCCGCAGCAGAAATTATGTTCCCTGCATGGCGTCATTTCCCTGAAATCTTCGGCTATATAGCTCATGATTTCCCTTGCCGTGTCTGCAAGACCCGCGTTCCTGATATAATTGCAGGAATCCTGATAGGTGACGGGCATTTTCAGTTTTTTTGCGGGATCTATCTTAAGTTTTCCGGTTCTCAATGCTTCCGCGACCCATTCAACATAGTGAAAGCTTTCTACCGGGGTTTTCCCAGACTTGAGACCCGCCCAATAGGGTCCCTCGATTACTGTTGCGCGGTATGCATGGCCGCACTCCGTGACGACCATTCTCTTCGGCTTCAGTCGCTCCATCGCATTGTATACTTCCTGCACCTGGAGTCTGCACCCCTCCCAGTCGCCTGCAAACATCGCGAGGCTGGTCTCTTCCCATCCGACGCTGGGGACTGTCCAGTTTTCACCGGCAAGATGGAACAAGATGGCCGCTTCGGCAATATCTTCCGGATAATGCTTGGGCTCCCTCGCATTCACGGTGTAAATGATATCGGCATTTTCCTTGTCTACCGGTATTTCAAGGCCGGGCCAGTCTTCCTCATTTTCTTCACACATCCAGCTGCATGTATCGACCCAGTCTTCCGATGTGATATCCATCTGTGCCCTGTATATCCTGTGCATGCCGGAGCCGATTTTCAGCTCCCATGGAACAAAACCCTGTGAAAAGCAGAGGCCTCTCAAGTATCCGAACATGACCCCCATATCGATGCCGAAAGGACAGTAAGTGCCGCACCGGTTGCAGCATGTGCACTTGGACCAGGCTGTGTCCATGACCATCTGCATGAAAGCATTGTCGACTTTGCCCTTCCGTTTCACCATTTCTCCGAGGGTGGACTGGATTTTGTAGGATGGGACCTGTTTCGGGTCTTTGTTGTTGGCAAGATAGAAAAAACAGCTGTCGGCACAGAGACCGCAACGGGCGCAGATTTCAAGCCATGTTTTCAGCCGTGATTTTAAAGACTTCTGGATCGTAGCCCATAAAGCGGCGCTGTCCACGTCAAGGTGGTCCATTTCTTCATAGTACTGCTTTCCGCTTTTATCGGCAAGAAGCGCCTGGAGTTCTTCCTTTGTGTTTACCGGTTTTCTGTTGCAAAGTATTCCTTCAGCCATGTGTCCATATTCCCGAAAAATTAAAGGTTAGTAGATGTGTTACCAGGCAAAACCTTTTCCTTTCATACCGCCCCGCTTAATGCCGAAATCCATTCCCAGCTGAGCGCGTGACATAAAAAACAGAATGAAGTGGGATAATTTTGTGAAAGGAATTGAAATCAGCATGATCTCTCCGCATATTATATGGGTTATCAGCCAGAATTGATAACCGGGCGCCTGATGATAGGCGATAAATCCGGTGATGAAAGGAGCGGTCGCTATTAAAAGCACGAGAATGTCATAGGCGGTTGTTAATATTCTTACTTCAGGAAGGGCTATTCGCCTTAATATTATGACGACGGCGGAAACGATTACTCCTATTGTCAAAAGATCCGCGGCAAAATCAGGAATCGTCCACAGGCTTATTCCCCAGCGCTCTTTCAGAAGAATGTTGTGGGCGGCAAGAAAAATGGGGGTTAAGAGAAGTCCGGTATGAAAAACAAAAAATACGATTGTAAATCCGGGATTTGTCCGCCAACCTCTTGTACCGAAAGGTATGAGCCAGAAAAAAATGGATCTTACGGCGCCTTTGATTCCGTATGAAACATTTTCCGTATAGGTTACCCTGTCCATTTTCCAGTCGAGTCCTTTAATATAAAGAACTGCCCTAACAATGACTCCGACAAAGAAAATTCCAAACGATAACCATGCAAGGGGGCCGGTAACAAATTGATACATTTTAATCTCCTTACAATAAAATAAAGCAACTTTTTGCTCTATTCAAATTATATCACTGTAGGACCATTGCATGACATGTTTCTTCGATACATGACGGCCGCAATTTAAGCACAGCTTCTAAAATATATCCTTATAACTGTCAAGGTATATTTGACGAGTTTTTATGAATGCGGCATTCAC
>JAUPLM010000390.1 GCA_030836965.1 Thermodesulfobacteriota bacterium
ACGCTCTTCCGATCTGGCGAGACAGGAACAGGCAAGGAACTGGTTGCCCGAACCATCCATGAACTGAGCCCGGCATGCAACGGCCCTTTTGTTGCGGTTAATTGCAGCGCCCTGCCCGATACCCTGCTTGAATCGGAATTGTTCGGATATAAAGCGGGCGCTTTTACTGGTGCCAACAAGGAGAAGCCCGGCCGTTTCGCACTTGCCAAGGGCGGGACTCTTTTTTTAGACGAGATAGGCGAGATCAGTCCGGCGCTTCAGGTAAAACTGCTGCGTGTTCTGCAGGAAAGAACTTATGAACCGCTGGGCGCAACCAGATCTGAAACTACGGACGCCCGTATTATAGCCGCAACCAACAAGGACTTGACCGAACTAACACGTAAAGGCGTTTTCAGGGAAGACCTGTACTACCGGGTGAACGTTATTCGCGTTGAGCTGCCGCCGCTTCGACGGAGAAAGGAGGATATTCCTCTTCTGGCGGAGCAGTTTGTTGAGCGGTTTAATCGTTTGCAGGGCAAATCTGTAGGCGGGATCGGGGCAGAGGCACTTTCTCTTGTCATGGCTCACCACTGGCCCGGAAATGTGCGTGAGCTTAAAAACGTTATTGAGCGGTCCTTTATCATGTGCAGAGAAGGCTTAATCGGCATCGAGCATCTTCCTGATGAGATGAAGGCAAATTGCGCTCCGGCCGGTATGGATTCTGATGTCCGGTCTTTTCATAATTTTATAGATATCCAGTCTATCCGTAACGCTTTGGAGCGTAACGGATACAACCGCCTGTCCGCCGCTAAGGAACTTGGCATTCATAAGACAACTCTTTTTCGCAGAATGAAGAAACTGGGCATCTTACTGCCCGAACAGGATGGACGTTCCCGTCTGAAGCAAAAAGAGTAGCGTCAACGCACCCGGCAAAATGATTTACAGTAGCGCCATCGCATTCCAATGACCTGCCCCTTCCCTTCATAAATAGTTTTATCTCCCGCAATTCAAGCTGGTTGAACATCTTCCATGGAATATTACGTCTAATGGCATGATGCTTGCTGATGAATACTTGCGTGAATAATGACAAGGACACCGGATAATGAAAACGGGGTTTGCATACTGGGAGAACCGGATAGCGCCGGTCTTCGATATTGCACGGCAGATTCGTGTTGTCGAGACTGAGTCGGGGCGGATCGTTGCCGAAACGGAGGAGTTTTTCGCAAATGATCTTCCGGCTAAGAAAGTCTTTCGGATAGCCGGGCTTGGCGTAAGCACGCTGGTATGCGGCGCTATCTCCAGGCCGCTGCACACGATGGTTATGGCTTCGGGAATCCGTGTAATCTCCTTTGTGGCCGGTGACCTGCGCAAGGTTATCAAGGCCTGGCTTGACGGCAACCTTGAGAGCGGCAAGTTTGCAATGCCAGGTTGCTGCAGGCGTTATGCCGCACAGCCTGAAATGACGGGAACTAAACTGGAGGAACATCTTATGAATGGAAGTAAACGCGTGGGGATGGGGCAGGGCGGAGGAGGGGGGCAGGGCAGAGGCCGTCAGGGTCAGAGAGGCCCTGGCGGTCCTTTTGCAGGAAACGCAACCGGCACCTGTCTCTGCCCCAAGTGCGGGAATCGTGAACCTCATGAACGCGGAGTGCCGTGCCTGCAAAAGCTGTGTCCGAAGTGCGGTACCGCGATGACAAGGGAATAGAAAAAACGAAAGGAGGATATTGCCATGCCGGGAGGAAATGGAACAGGACCCATGGGAATGGGCTCAATGACCGGACGCGCAGCCGGTTTCTGTGCAGGATCCGAGATGCCTGGATATGCTAACGCACAGGCAAGACGCGGTTTTGGCGTCGGTTATGGCAGAGGCCGTGCATTCAGAGGTTGCAATGCCGGGCGTGGATTTCGTTACATGTTTCAGGCTACAGGATTACCGGGCTGGATGCTTTTTGCCGGACCGGCGGATGCGCAGTACGGATATCAGGCTTACGATCAGAAAAACGGACCGGACATTGGAATGCAGGATCTGAAAAAAAAAGCCGATTTTCTTGAATCTGAACTTGATATCATAAAAAAATGTCTTGCCGGAATGGATAAAGTTACTGACAAGTAGCGTCTTTATTCAAAACGGCAGCCTTTTAATATGTAAAGAGAGAGGAGTCTTTTATGGGAAAAATTGCAGTAAGCTGTGAGGAACCGGCTCTTGATTCAAGGATTGACCCCCGTTTCGGGAGAGCTGCCGGATTTTTGATAGTTGATCCGGATACTCTTGAGTTCAGTTATGTTGACAACGGCTCATCTCAGGCAATGTCCAGAGGTGCAGGTATACAGGCGGCTGAGAATGTTTTCCGGTCAGGAGCAAAAATAGTTCTTACCGGGTATGTCGGCCCTAAAGCATTTCAGTCGCTTTCGGCCGCGGGAATTCAAATCGGTCAGAATCTCGAAAATATGACGGTGCGGCAGGCAATAGAAAAATTTAAAGCCGGTGATGTCGATATGGCTTCATCGCCAAACAGAATGGGGCATGGCGCATGAAAGTAGCTGTTGCCAGCGGAAAAGGCGGTACAGGCAAAACCATGGTATCTGCATCTCTGGTTTCTGTATGGCGGTCACCGGTTATTGCCATGGATCTTGATGTTGAAGAGCCGAATCTTCATCTTTTTTTACATCCCGAAATTAAAGGCAAACGGACCGCCAATATGGAAATACCGGTTGCAGATGAATCCCGTTGCAGTCAGTGCGGAAAATGCGCCGAGTTGTGTCAGTTTAAAGCAATAAGCCTGATGGGTAAAATTATACTGACATACCAGGAGATGTGCCACGGATGCGGCGGTTGTATTGCTGTCTGCCCGGAAGGGGCTCTTTCTCCCGGTTACAGGGAACTCGGGGAAATCCTGTGGGGTAGAACGAACTACGGGAAATTTCTTATGGGCAGGCTCAGGGTGGGCGAAGCCATGAGTCCGCCTCTGATGAGGCAGACCAAAATCAGATTGACTGAAATGACGGATTTAAACGGAACGGATGTCATTATTGACGCACCCCCCGGTGTCTCCTGCCCGGCCGTCAATGCAGTGATGGACAGTGATGTAATTCTTCTGGTTTCTGAGCCGACACCTTTCGGTTTATATGACATGAAACTGGCTCATCAGGCTTTTTCCCAGTTAAACAAACCCATGGCTGCTATAATAAACCGGGCCGGGTTGGGCACTTCGGAAATGGCCGGCTATTGCAAATCTTCAGGCCTGGAAATTCTGGCTGAAATCCCTTACGACCGCGGCATTGCTGAAGCATATGCCGGCGGCAGGATTATTGCCGATATTGACGGCGAGTTCAGGAAATTGTTCACCGGACTGGCAGATAAGATTAAGTCCATTCCCGAAGCTTCGGGGAGACGCGGGGTGCCGAATGGTTGAAATAGTTGTTCTGAGCGGAAAAGGAGGTACCGGAAAGACATCTCTTACCGCAGCCTTTGCGCATCTCTCATACAATCATATTATCTGTGATCTTGATGTGGATGCGCCGGATCTTCATCTTATTTTAAAGCCGGAAAATATCAGGACAGAGGCTTTTTTTGCCGGCCATAAAGCCATGATTATCCGGGAGAAATGTGAAAACTGCGGAATCTGTCAGGAAATGTGCCGGTACGGAGCGGTCTCAGAAATTTCAGGATATCCTTTTATCGATCAAATAAAATGTGAGGGCTGCAAAGTATGCGTATCTTTCTGCCCCTCCAATGCGATTGATTTTTGTGAAAAGCAGTGCGGAAACTGGTTTCAATCGGATACCAGGTTCGGTCCGATGATCCATGCCCAGCTCTTTGCGGCAGAGGAGAATTCGGGACGGCTTGTAGCTCTCCTGAGGGAGAAAGCGAAGGAGACGGCACGGCAAAAAAAACTCGATCTGATACTCTCCGACGGGCCTCCCGGAATCGGATGCCCGGTTATCAGTTCGCTGTCGGGAGCTTCGGTTGCGGTACTGGTGACTGAACCGACCCCGTCAGGGCGGCATGATCTGGAAAGAGTTGCCGACCTGTGCGCTCATTTCAGAATTCCGGCAGGCGTTATCATAAATAAAAGCGATCTCAACATGGCTCAAGCCGATTCAATTGGAAAATTCTGTGCGCAGCAGGGATTGACGCTTCTGGGCCGACTGCCGCATGATCCAGTGATAACCCATGCCATGATAAACGCCAAGGCTGTTACCGAGTATGATCAGGGTGAATTTTCAGGCCGGGTTGCTGAAATATGGAATGAAATTGAAGCGCTCTCCGGATATAAATCGATCAAGCTTATGAATGACAATAAATAAGAACGATCAATAAAATACAAGAATTATGATGCTCTCGAAAACGTAATATTTCAGACGGCAAAGTAATCCGCCTGAGGCGGACAAAATGACTTTTTACTAAGCCGTCATTTATGAAAGGAGAAAAAAATTGAACACATTAATAGCAATACCTTCATCTGAGCCAGGCGGGCTTGATGCTCCGCTGGGCGCCCATTTCGGCCACTGTGATCTCTACACAATGGTTACTGTTGAAAATGATCAAATTAAAAAAGTTGATGTAATCCCCAATGTGCCTCATCAACAGGGCGGATGCATGGCCCCCGTGGAGTATCTGGCCGGAAAGGGTGCAAGCAAGCTGATCGCCGGCGGCATGGGTTTTCGCCCTCTGATGGGATTCAACCAGGTAGGCATCAAGGTATATTTCGGCGGAGATTTTCAGACCGTTGGAAATGCTGTGCAGGCATTGATTGCCGGGAAGCTGCCGCAGTTTTCAAATGAACATACCTGCGGAGGAGGCGCGCACTGAAAAAAATTCTGATCATTACCAGTAATGCCGCGAAATTTTCCGCCCTGGCTGAGGGTTTGAGTGAAAATAATTCAAACGAGATTGTATGGGCTGATTCCTTACAGGCTGCGAGCGAGGCAGCAACCGGATCCGTTGGACTGATCGTAATCGACGAGAAGGTTGATGGTCAACCGGGCCTGTATATCGCCAAAGAGATGATAAAGGTAAATGCCATGGCCAATCTATCTCTCGTAAGCGATCTTAACCCGGAGGAGTTTCATGAAGCATCGGAAGGTCTTGGGATACTGGCCCAGTTACCGATCGAACCCGATGCAAAGGATGCCGTACCGTTGTTGAATGCTTTAACAGCCTTGTTATGAAACCAGTTGACGGTTCCAATAAAAAAGGAGTAACTTATGCCGCTGTTTGAATATTCATGCATGGACTGTGGTGAATCTTCTGAAATACTGGTTATTGCTTCCGGCGACAGGCCTTCATGCCTTATCTGTGGAAGCAGGAACCTTAAAAAGCTGCTTTCCGCCCATTCACAATATTCGGGCCGGCAGTCCTCTGGCTATCCAGGGCCAAAAGATACTTCATGCTGCGGCTCGACACCGGAACATGCCGGATGCGCGGGTCCCGGAAGCTGCTGCGGAAAGCGATAAAAAGAACAAGCCGGATGAAAGGAGATGCGAAATTTTCAAATGGACGAAAAAATGTCATCGGATTTCTGGCAAAACCATTCTCTCAGATATCTTGAAATGGCTTTCCGGACGGATAGGCAGGAGATTATCAACAATCCCGACGGTTACGGCAAGAAGACCGGCGACTGCGGAGATACGGTTGAAATATTTCTTGTAGCAAGGGATAATTTAATTGAAAAGGCTTCGTATTATTTAAACGGATGCATGAATACCGCGGCATGCGCCAATACGATAGTCCAAATGACGGAAAACAAGACGATAGATCAGGCATGGGAAATTACTCCGGAAGCGGTTGCCGGTTATCTTGAAACCCTTCCGAAAGATCATTTTCATTGCGCCGAGCTGACAGTCGGGGCTCTGTATATGGCGCTTTCAAACCTGCTGGAACTTCGCCGGGCTCAGTGGAAGAAGGTCTATCAGGCGAGATAAAACGGAACTAATGAATGAAGATACTTCTTGACCTATCCGGACATTGCATTGAAACCGAGGCTAAGCGCATATACGAAGAGAGCATAAGAGAATATTTCAGGGCTCCTGATTCAATGCGGTCTGAGCTTGAGAAAAAAATCGAGGGGCTCAGGAATTTTCTGGAGTATTCCGATTTTAATCATCTTAGAAGCCTTCATCCGTCTCTTGCGGGAGCAGATGGCGGCAGGGCAGCGCTCCATCTTGATGGAAGCAATTCATTCAGAATCGAAACAGGTGGCAGCTTTTATAAAACGCAGAAAAAAACAGCCGTTTGAGAGCATCGAATAATTGAAGCTTATCTCCGCTTTTAAAGATTTATAATAAGATAGCAAAGAAGGCGCACGCCGAATCCGGTTCCGCTTACCAACGGGTTCAACGGGGGTTCTCTCTTATTATTCCTAATCGTAACTTGCACGGGTTGCCTCATCAGTCATGGTCGGTGCGATAATCTGTTCCCACGCTGCATTTTCCCATGTCCCGAGACATGTGTGCATATCAAGATACTTTTTCGGTATAGGGTGTGTGCCCACAACTACCTTTATCCCATAGCGTTTTTCAAGAAAGGCTTTGAATGTATTGATATGAGGGCAGGGGGGATAACCAACTACCATGCCGGTTGCTAAATGAATAACCTCTGCGCCGTTCTTTACCATCTCTTCGCCCGCATATTCAATGTTGCCGCCGGGACAACCGTCGCATGTTGTAAATCCAACAAGTTCAACTTCAGCATCCCTGTATATGCTGAAAGCCCCTTCCTTCTTCTTCATGGCCCGGAGACACTTCCCGCCGGCACAGCGCCGGTATCGGTCGCATATGATTATACCCACATTCGTCTTTGAAACCATTTCAACTCCCCCTTTCGATTCTTTCAAGGTTAATCGCCACGGCATTGGGAACCAATCCCGGAAAATAAGGCCGGCCGATAGCCATATAAATATTGATGCAAAAGAACATGATCTTATGATACCGGGTGTATTCCCACATCCAGGTATTTCTTTGCAAGATCAATATAAAGTTGTTTGCCCATATTCCAGAATTCTTCATCATTAGCGGTTATCTCACGGACGATTTTCGCCGGATTTCCGGCAGCAACCACTTTTGGAGGAATTAACTGCTTCATTTTTACGACAGCGCCTTCCGCGATAATTGAACCTTCCCCGATTTCAGACCAGATACTTAGAATAGCGCCCATGCCGATTACCGCCTGATTGCCGATATATTTCCCATGAACAAGGGCGCCGTGGCCGATGGTTACTTTTGTTCCGATCCGGTTCGTATCATCGGGAGGTGCGTGAACAATTACTCCTTCTTCAACCGCCGTACCGTCCCCGATTTCGATTCTTCCGTAGTCGCCCCTCAAGATGGCTCCATGACCGATGTAGCAATCAGCTCCGATAACTACATCGCCGATAACAGCTGCCAGAACACTGACATAAGTATTTTCTCCCACGGTTGGCTGTCTGCCGTCAAACTTGTACAGCATAAATAATCCTTTCATGAAAACGCGTTTTTAATAAATGGCAATTCCCGGGTATCTGCATGATATCTATTTATAATGCATTAGGCGGGAGACGCGGGAATTCCTATGGGTCTGCAGTAATGCGCGATCAAAAAAATCACATTATGTCTGGTATGTCAACGAATTATCAGCGTGTTATATTAAAATCCGGCTGGATCAGAGTTTAAATATCCTATTCAGGTCGATTCCTATGACACGGAAGAGTTTACGGGGATCTTTATCTTAAACTGGGTTCCGTGTCCTGGTTTTGATTTTACTTCTATGGATCCGCCGTGCTTCCGGATTATTCTGTCGGCAATAAAAAGCCCGAAACCCGTTCCTTCTTTTCCTTTGGTTGAGAAAAAAAGCGTAAAGAGCCTGTCAATAGTCTCCTGATCCATTCCGGTACCGTTGTCTGAAACTTCGAAAAGAATACGGTTGTCATCCTGCCGGGCACTGAATATAATACGATGTAAAGGTTTGGATATATCCCTGATACAGGCATCCACAGCATTTTCAAGAATGTTGATAATGGCGGAATTGACTGCCGGAGAGTCGATTTCGAATAATCCTGCTGAAGAATCAAAATCTTTTAAAAATTCAATATGCCTGTTGAGTATCTTGGGTTCAATGACTTTTGCAGTCTCTTCGGCAAAAGTGCAGACATCAACCTTTTCAAGGCACATTTCCCTGTCCTTTGAATAGAAGAGGATGTCCTGTATCAGTTTTCTGATATGTCCGACCATCTCCTTTACAACTGTCCAGCCTTCAGCGATTTTTCCCAGATTTTCCTTTTTAAATCCGGAGTCGACCAGGTACATTCCGCCGTCAAGACCTGTCAGAAGGCCTTTGATGCTGTGGGATATTGTGCCTAACATCAGGCCGAGCGCTGAAAGATTATCCTGGAGTTCGGATTTTTCCTTGATAAGGCGCTCAAGATTTTCGGTGTATTCTCTTAGTTGCCTGCGGCTTACAATCTTTTCCCGTACTTTTTTCAAAGCCACATCGAGTATATTCACGTTTATAGGTTTTGTAATGAAATCCGCCGCGTGATCCTGAAAGCTCGCAATAGCAAGGTCCATATCGCCATGGCCGGTTATCATAATGAATTCGGTATCCAAACTTTCATGTTTGATTTTTCTCAGCAGTTCAATTCCGTCGATGCCCGGCATCTTGATATCGGAAAGAACGACGGGAGGCTTATATTTTCTGAACAATTTCAGAGCCTCTTCACCATTTTCCGCAGAATGGACTTCATATCCATGACTCTTCAGATAAACACCGAGAACATCACGGATATCTTCTTCGTCATCAACCAGAAGAATCTGCTTTTCCATCTTCAGTATCCTTTATCGGGAAAGTAATGACAAAACAGGCGCCCCGGCCTTCTTCCGATACGGCTTTAATAGTTCCCCCGCAATCCTTAACTATCCCGTAACTGATTGATAATCCCAATCCGGTGCCTTTGCCTACCTCCTTGGTAGTAAAAAACGGTTCAAATATTTTTTCCAGAATTGTTTTGTGTATGCCGATTCCCGTATCGCATATTTCAACAGTTATGCTGTTTTTCTCTTTAAAAGCCCTTAATGTGATTTTCTTTTCACTATTTACATCTTCTTTAAAACTCCATTTTTCTTCGATGGCATCCCGCGCATTTATCAGAAGATTGATGAAAACCTGCTCAAGCCTTCCCGGATCAGCCATGATCATCGGCAGATCCTTTTCAATATCCCAGGACACTTCAATCCCTCTTACTTTTAATTGCTGGCTGAATATTTCGAATGCCTTCCCCATGATATCGCTGACACGAATTTTCACAAAATTTGCTTCGGATTTCCTGGCGAATTCCCTCAAATGGTTGATTATGCGCGTAGCCCGGTCGACGTTGCTGTCTACTTTTTCAAGCATATTATTTAAAATCGGTTCGTCAATAGTTTCGTTTTTGCCTATCTTCTGAATGAAAAAGCTGCTTACAGTTTTTATAACAGAGAGCGGCTGGTTGAGTTCGTGAGCAACACCTGTTGCCATTTCTCCGAGTGTTGCCATTTTGCTGGCCTGGATAAGCTGCTGTTCGACTTCAAGGCGTTTTGTGATATCGCTCGTCGTTACGAGCAGAACTTTCTGCCCGGGATATTCAGAAGGAGAAACCCTTATGTTGACAAAGATGGTTTTGCCGTCCTTCCTGACATGCTTAACCTGATTTAAGACGGAATATACTCTCATCCTGAAACCGTATTTTTCCTTTTCATCTTCTTTGAACAGATCCATAAATGATTTATTGATGATTTCATCCTTCATGAATCCGTAAACCGTTGTTACGCTTCCGTTGCAGTCGAGAATATTGAGAGTATCCATATCGAGGACAAAAACAGGATTCGGCATGTTGTTGAATATCGAGTAGTATTTTTTTTCGGACTTTTCCAGATTCTCCTCAAGTTTTTTCCTTTCTGTTATATCAAGACATACTTCCATAACCGCGGTAATTTCATTTTTATCATTTCTCACCGGTGAGGTCCGGGCTACCCAGTGAGTTGTGGAACCGTCGGCATTGATTCTTGATTCTTCTCCGTAATGGGGTTTCCCGTCAATGAAAGTCCTTTCAACAGGACAGCTCTCACATTTTAAATCCCGGCCTTTATAGGCATGAAAACAATAGTCGCCGGGAACAGGATTGAAACGATCCGAAAACTGGTGATTATACCGGATCAGCCTGAGATTCTGGTCCTGAATTGTTATCAGGCAGGGAACAAGTTCAAACAGATTCTGGTACTCATCCTTCTGTTTATTCAATTCGGTTTGTTTTTCCCCGATCTCCTTCCCCATTTTGTTTATAGCATCGGCGAGCTGCCCCATTTCATCTTTCTGGGGAATAACCACCTCACGGTCATATTCGCCTTTTGCTATAAGATGTGTTCCTTCAATAAGTTTTTTTACCGGGCGGTTGACAAACCTTAATACGAAAACAAATATCAGGATGGATGTGCAGAGGAATATGAAAACAGCAAGTCCTATAATTCCTTTTTCAAAAAACAGTATTTCCTTATCCGTTTCTTCGAGAGATACAACCACATCGAGAGCTCCCAATATCTTTTTATCTCCCGGGTGAACATGGCAGCCGGTTGAACATCCCGGCTCATTGTAAATCGGACTGATGATCCCAAGGAGCCTGTAACCTTTGGGAGAGTGAAATATTCTGGTGCGTTCGCCGAGAGAGAGCTCCGAAAGAGGCGGTTCTGTTTTGTGGCATATATAGCATGCCTCTATATTTGTGTTATTGTTCAGGTGAGACTGTATATTTGAATATTTGATCTGGCCGCTTTTGTTGAATATCTGAATATTTTCGATCTCCTTTTGCTTTCCGATATTTGTGATGATCTGGGTAATATCATCCCTCGAGTTGAGCATCATGGAATAATGGGTGCCCAGCCTGATCGTATTTGTCAGCCGGTCGGTTCCGGCTACAATATGATCCATAACGCGCGTCTTCTGATAGTTGATGTTAAAATACGCCCAGGTTGAAATTGAAATAAGAAGGGTCAACTCAACCGTAAGAATAAGTTTGTAAACCAGGCGATGGCTCAGAAATTTGAAACGGTAAAACATCTGTTTCCTCTATTGTTCGAATTTCCCGAATGTGCATTTTATCAAGTACTGTTCTTGATCAATCAGCCGGGTGCAATGTATCAATGATTATACAATCACAAACTGATCCGGAGTTGATCTTTAAGTTTCCCGCGAAATTTGCCGGTGATGGAAAGGTTTA